>JAZRAE010000085.1:0-34437 GCA_045634385.1 Eubacteriales bacterium
ATTGTCTATATCCTGCCACTCACCGTTTGAGTCAAGTGTATGTATGGGATAATTATACTGAGCGGCTACGTAGGTTCCGTCCTCTTTGTGAAAGTGCTTTACGCTTTCTTCTCTCAGGGTGACGTCCTCGAATAGCACGCCTTTCCTTTCAGACCCGAGCGATGCATCCAAAGAAGCATCGTTGTCAGCCGCGATCTGTGACTCATCGGAGCCGAAAAGCTCCTGCGCCTTGGAAAATATTGTGGAAGGTATTACGTAGAACGCCAACACAAGAGAAAGTGCAAACGAAAGAAATCTGGTAAATACACGGTTGTGTCTGATGAATCGCAAAGCTGCCTTTAGCCTGTCTTTCATTTTTTCTGTTTCCTTTCTTTTTTGATTCTGTTGTAAATACCGAAAATATTTTTACTTCTACATTGGCGTATACCTCCCTTTAAAGTTGCTTCATATGTATATACACTTTTTTTTCGAAAATTCTTCAAAATTTTTCAAAAAAGTTTTAAAAATTTTTTTTGGTCTTGTTTTTACACATAAATATGTGCTATAATCAATCAAGAACTTTAGGTAAGAGGGAAATATGTTACTGTTTTTATTATCAATTTCAGACGAGTCGAAACACGATATTATCGAGAAGCTATATAACAATTATCACGACAAAATGTTAGTGCTAGCCGAGCAAAAACTACTACGTTTTGAAATGAAGGATTATAAAAACAACGCCGAGGACGCAGTACAAAACGCCTTTGTCAAAATAGTAAAAAATATAGACAGAATAGACTTTTCTCGCGGAGATAATGACGTGAGAAATTATATTTTCTCTATTTTGACCAATGAAATTCTTAACATTTTGGACGAAAACGAAGCTCTCTTAGAATTTGACGAAGAAAGATACCAGAATAATGAGTATAACATAATAGACGAGCTCGATATGCAGGAAATCTACGAAAAGCTTGTTATAGCAGTTGAGAAGCTTGACGAAAAGTATACAACAACACTTTATCTCTTCTTTGACAAAGGAATGTCGATCAAAGAAATTGCAGAAATGATGGGTATTTCCGAAAAGACCGTCTACACAAGATTTGAGCGAGGAAAAATGCTCTTAAAAAATGCTATCAAGGAAGATGATTGAATGAATAATAATTTGGAATTATTTAAGCAGGCATTAAGCGAAGGACTCAGTAACAGAATCGATAAAGAGCTCGAATCCTGTACAGCAGAAGCAATCCCATCATTAAGGCACAGGCTCGCTATGAGAGCTATACTGCGCGGAAAGGCATATAATACGAAGCCCCTTTCTCCCAGGGCAAGAAAAGTTATCGCTATTCTTGTTGCAGCGGCACTACTGCTCACAAGCTGTGCAGTCATTTACCGAGATGAGATACGAGGATTTATCGAAGAGGTGACCGAGCACTTCACAAAGCTAAGCCACTCTGACGATGCAACCGGCGGAGAAGCTATCGAGGAATATTATGAGTTTTCGTATGTTCCCGAGGGGTATGTTCTCGATAGAACGATGTCTAACCCATTACTAAACAAAGCAATTTATTGTAATTCTAACGGCGACAAAATTATAATCGAACAGTCCGAATTAAGCAACTCAAGTTTTTTTGTCGACAACGAAGATTACGTGTTGATCCTTTCGGTTGACACGTACGACGTATATCACGTATTATCCGGCGACTTCTATACATATCTGTGGAATGACGGAAAATATGCTATATTGATATCATCCAATGTTGCTTTGACGAATAAAGAACTTATTTCAATTGTTAAAGGTGTAAAAACCCCATAAAAAGCAGATCACCCCAAAGATAATTTTGGGGTGATCAATTTTTTTGAAATTTTTTTGAATTTTTTTAATTTTTTTTGAAGAATTTTGGCGAAAAAAGAGTATATAAATATAGGCGTTCAAAACGCAAATAACTTTTAAAGGAGTTTTTTTATGAAAAAAATCACAAGACCCACTATTGCCCTATTGCTTGTGCTGATTATATCTATGACAAGCATCACTGCTTCGGCAAGCGGAACTGTTCCCGATTATAACGAAGGAATAATGCCCTGCTTAGAGCATGTAAGCAACTCTTCATTTGATTTCTTGGCCCTCTCGGACGGAGGTCATGTTTCTGTATCTTACAACGGAAATGATAGTTTTGTCCGCGCTGACGTTTCAGTAAAAGTCGAGAAAAGATTTCTTCTCGTATTCTGGAATGACGTGGGTGAGTGGAGCACATCCTCGACAGACCCTTACGGATCCTTCTACCACATATTCGCCCTTAACGGCAAAGGTACATACAGAGCGACGATAACACTTACTATCACAGGCTCCGACGGTACGACTGATACAATCACCAACGAAATTGAAAGTAAGTTGGAATAAAACCAACAACAGCTTTTAGTCAGTAAAAACAAAAAAAGAGAACACATCCTTGCAACCTCTTGCAAGATCCGATCAGATGTGTTCTCTTTTTTTACTTGATAATGTATATATTCGTTGTCATTTAGCAGAGTAAAGATGCAAGTGCTGCAGTATTACAAAAGCCAAAGCAAGCTCACACCTTATCCAAGCCATCGGCATACCTCACGGCACTTATCGCATCGGGGGCATAAAAATCGGCGCCGATCTTTTTTGCATATGTGCCTGTAAGCACTGCTCCACCCACGATAATCTTTACACGGGGTAGCTCTTTTTTGATCAAAGCCACCGTTTCTTCCATCGCGGGGAGCGTAGTCGTCATCAAGGCGCTGAGTCCGAGCAGATCTGCGCCACTCTCCTTAAGAGCCTCGAGAACGCGCTCCTTGGCAACGTCTCGCCCGAGATCTACAACCTTGTAGCCGTAGCTCTCAAAGATAAGCTTGACAATATTTTTGCCTATGTCGTGTATATCCCCCTTAACCGTAGCAAGCACTATAGTCTTTGCTTCATCATAGACCGATACAGTTGCACTTTCACGTATCACAGAGAAAGCGACATTTGCCGCCTCTGCACTCATAAGGAGTCCCGGAAGATATATCTTCTTTTCCTCAAATCCTCTCCCCACCCTGTCGAGTGCGGGGATTATCTCCTCATTAATTATATCAAGTCCTGCGCGAGCTTTTATCAACTCTTTGGCCTTCGCTTCTGCTTCAGCGGTGAGGCCTTTTTCTATTGCTACACCAAGGGACGTGTCTACTTTTTCAACCGTTTTGTACTCACGCTTCTCCGTCTTATGCGACACGTATGATACGTAATCCAAGCAACCGTCATCCTGTGACGAGAGCGCGCAATACGCTTTATACGCATTCATCATAGCCTCACTCTCGGGATTGATGATAGCGAGATCAAGCCCCGCAAACAATGCCGCGGTGTAAAACGCAGAGTTGATCATATCTCTCTCGGGCAGACCGAATGAAACATTGGATACTCCAAGGGTACACCTATACCCTTTTGCTTTGAGCTTTTTTACCGCATCAAGAGTTATATTGGCATTATCCTTTCCCGACGCCACCGTAAGAGTGAGCGGGTCAAAGATAAGCTCTTTTTTATCTATGCCGTATTTCTCAGCCTCCGAAGCAATTCTATCGGCTATCGCCACCCTGCCATCCGCACTTTCGGGAATTCCGTCCTCGTCCATTGTAAGAGCGACCACAGCAGCACCGTATTTCTTTACAAGCGGGAATACGCGCTCCATACTCTCTCGTGAACCGTTGACCGAGTTCAAAATAGGCTTACCGCAATATATTCTCATAGCGGCTTCCATCACCTCGGGCTTTCCCGTATCGATCTCTAACGGCAGATCGCACACCGCCTGTATCTCACGTATAGCGCGGTGCATCATAGCGCATTCGTCTATGTCCGCGAGGCCCACATTTACGTCAAGAATGTGTGCGCCATGCTCCTCCTCGGACAAAGCAACGGATAAGAGATATGAAACGTCACCGGAGCGCAGTGCTTCCTTAAGCCTCGGTTTTCCCGTCGGATTGATGCGTTCACCCACTATTTTTGACACGCCCCCTACCCTCACGGCGTGAGTGTAGGATGAAACGAGGGTGATTTCCTTCTTTTCGGGAAGTGACACAGGTATGGCTTTCGCCTTGTTCACAATAGCCCTTACATGTTCAGGGGTAGTGCCGCAGCAACCGCCTACGATTGTCGCTCCCATCTCACACGCCTTGGCCATTATCTCGGCAAATTCCTCGGGATCCATATCGTACACAGTCTCGCCGTCCTGTATTTTGGGCAATCCCGCATTTGGATTTAGAATGATAGGAGTCGACGTGCATTCGATAAGCTCGGGCAACAGATCAAGCATATTTCGAGGACCGACCGAGCAATTCATACCAATAGCATCAACTCCCATTCCTTCGAGCATGCTGACTACCGCCTCGGGGGTTGCACCCGTGAGGAGCTTACCGTCCTGACCGAAGGCGCAGGTGACGAACACAGGCAAGGATGAGTTTTCTTTTGCAGCAAGCACCGCCGCCTTGGTCTCATAGAGATCACTCATAGTTTCGATGAGTATTAGATCAGCACCGAGACTGTCAGCAAGACTCATATTAGCCTTGAATATTTCCACCGCATCCTCGAAGTCAAGGTCGCCAAACGGCTTGAGCATTCTTCCTGTAGGTCCAACATCAAAGGCAATGTACGCTTCCTTGTCTGACAGACGCACCGCCTCTTTAGCTATATCGAGAGCGAGTGTAAGCTCCCTCTCAACATTCTCACACTTCAGTTTATTTATTCCAAATGTGTTGGTTTTTATAATATCCGCGCCTGCATTAAGATATGCAAGATGTAAAGCGACAACCTCATCTCTTGCGCGTGAGTTCATCACCTCGGTCGGCTCACCGGATAAAAGCCCCTTTTTCTGCAAAACCGTACCCGTGCCACCGTCAAAAAACAGACGCTTACTCTTTATCTTTTCCGTAATTTTTATCATATTACTCTCCACGCCCCTACTCGTCCTTAACGGCGATGAGTGCATTTACGCTTTTTTGCGGAATCATCATACCGCTCTCGGTGAGCTTGATTCCGAGCATCTTATCCGCTGCAGTAAGTACTATTAATTCCTTACCGAGTGAAAGCTCGATGTCCGCATATCCGGGACTTACTCGTTTGCGTGTCACAAGCCCCTCGCCCATCTCTTCCTCGGCAAGATCGCACAGAGCCTCGATCATCGCGTCCGACAAAGCATCTATGACAAACGCCTCCTTGGCAGAGATCTGCGCTTTCTTCAATATAAATCTATCAATACCGACACCAAGTGTTGCAACGATGACTATAACAGACGAGCATCCGTTAAAAACCTTCAACAGTGCTTGACTTCTTGAGGTAAAGCTTCCTATGGTTATTGTGCCGTTTTGTTTGGTTATTTTAACACGTGTAGCCACATAAGCCGGTTTTGCCGCCGTCACTACCTCACCGAGAAGTCTGCCTTCCTCCCCCTTCTTCAAATCACAGGGCATGGAAAGTCTTGCCGAAAGCTCGTGCTCGTTTATATTGAGCTCCCCGGGATCTATTGCCTTAAAAATCATTTTTTCTTCCTATTTTCCTATAATCTTTGAGACGCCCGCTTGAATACTTTTTGCGACGTCCGGCTTGTTCATAGAGTAAACGTGTACTGCGTTGAATCCGCCTGCATAAAGATCAATTATCTGCTCGATTGCAAACGCCACACCCGCCTGCTTCATAGCCTCGGGGTCATCTGCGTATCTGTCTATGATACGCATAAACTTCTTCGGCAATGCGTTACCCGATATGGATATGATTCTGCATATCTGCTTGGCATTGGTAACCGGCATAATTCCCGGAACAACGGGAACACTCACGCCTTTGCCAATCAGTTTATCCATATATCCGTAGATGATCTCGTTATCGAAGAACATCTGCGTTGTCAGAAATTCGCATCCCGCCTCTGTCTTGATCTTGAGATTAGATATATCTTCATCGATGCTTGCGCTCTCGGGATGTCCCTCGGGATAGCACGCACCACCTATGGAAAAGCCGCCGAATTGCTTAATTTTCGCCACGAGATCCGACGCATAACGATACACGCCCCCGTGGTTCTTCTCTCCATTTGGCAAATCACCTCTTAAAGCAAGGATGTTTTCAACTCCGCCCGCCTTAAGCCTTGTAAGTGTTCTTTCTACTCTTTCCTCATCCGCACCGATACACGTAAGGTGTGCAAGAGGGATAACGCCCTTTTCGGCAATAGCAAAAGCAATCTCGGGGGTATATATATCCGTGCTTCCGCCCGCGCCGTACGTAACGCTCATATACCCGGGTTGAAGTTCGGCTATTTTTTCTGCCGCGCCCTTCGCGGCATCAAAGCTGTCAAACGTTTTAGGCGGAAAAACCTCAAACGACAAAGACGGCTTATTGCCTTTTACTATATCAACGATTTTCATTTTATGTCTTTCCTTTATTTTACTACGTATAGTATACTACACCTTTCCTCTTTTTTCAATACATTTTTTTATTCGCCGTAAAAAGGAGCAAAAAAGCTGCCGCAAACTTACGTCTGCGGCAGCCTACGCCTATTATTTATTTGATAATGAATAGCTTATCAGGTAAGACTCATAAGCTTGTAGATGAGGTTGAGCTGATCCTTCTGGAGAGCTGCAACAGCACTGCGATAAGCCGCAAAGTCTTCTCTGTATGCCTTAAGAGATGCGATCTCAGCCTCATATCCCGCAGGCATATCCACGCCGAGCGTTCTTACTGCGTAGTACGCATCGGTAATTGCACGGTAGTATTCCTTGATCTTTGTGGTGTAGAGAACGCCATCGGCATCCATAGCCGCGATCTTAGACATACTCTGAACAACGTGCTTGTTGACATTGGGAATACCACGTCTTACGATGTTACCGGTATCCTCAACTTTGATTCCACGAGTATCTGCATAAGGCTCCCATGCATCCATGTTACCCATAGTATAACCAACCTCGATCTCGGTATTCTTACCTACGGTCGTGTCATCAACAAGTTCAATTACAACTGCAACGTTGAAGTCAAGAGCCTCACCACTGCAAATAGCAAGCTTGTTGTAATTATTTCTTGCCTTCTCGGTCTTACCGCTGCCTGCAACACCGCCAAGCTTAGCTATATCCTGTGTTGTATATGTAGCGTTATTACCGGTAGTATGGATAAAGGTGTAGCAGTCCATAATCTCGAACTTGAGACTCTGGTTGTCGGAAAGAAGAGTGAGTCTGAGAGTCTGATAAAGCTCTCTGCCGTGTTCATCCTTTCCAAGATACTGCTTCATATAAGCTGTTCTGCCATCCTTGGAGAGCTCAACCTTGTCTACGTAGCTGAGCGAATAGTGTGCGAACCAATATACAGTCTGCATGCTTGCGAAACCGATCTGGTCCTGAATAACGGTAGTCTTTCTGTCATTGGTGAGAAGCATACCGCGCTCCCACTTACGAACCTGCACGCCAAGAGTACTTCCCATATCGTAAACAACGTAAGAGCCGTGCTCGTTGCTGCCCCAATCATAAGCGTTTGCAACACCTGTGAGAGTCTGACCGTAAGGAACTCCACCGGGATCTGTGGTGATAGCAACGGTGTTGTTACCTTCGGGCTTCATTACGTAGTATCTGTATCTTGTAGCATCGGGCCAGAAGCCGGGTGCATTATAATTCTCGGTACCAAGATCATAGATCCAGATGTTACCGCCATTGTGGTAAACGAAGTCACCTGCATCAATCTGGCCGTGAGAAACCTTGTTTGCACCACCGATCATAGAAGCGAAGAGTGCTCCGCTCTCCCAGCTGGATCTGGTAGCAAAGAGATCGATAGTATCTGTGTAGTAGTCAAGTGTAATTTCCTCAGAGCTGAAGTCTATATCTCTGGGATAATAAATCATATCGATAACAGAAGCGTTCCAACGCTTGCTACCGCCGTTTATCTGATTAACTCTTACGTCGTAAAGAGTTGCATCACTAAAGTAGTTTGCAACGTAGAAGAAGTAGCTGGTATCCTGGCTGCCTACAGTACCGTCATGGAAGGGGAAGTAAGCGGAATCGTTATCCTCTGTGTGGCACGCGTAGTAGCAAGTAGTATCGATACCCCAACAATCCATAAGGCCGTAGTTACCGCCTGTTGCACTGTCAAGAGCAGCACACATACGGAAGAAGTTATTAGTACCGTAGTTCCAGTATCCGGGACCCTCAATGTAAGAGCCGTCGGGAGCGTAAATATCCATACCGAGCATAACAAGAGACTTGAGGTTCTCGGAAAGGATGAAGGTAGCTTCCTGAACGTACTGCTCGTCAACGTCACCGAGGATAGCAAGAGATGCGATGGTCATACCGCCAACACAAACTGCTGCCCAGTTATTTGTTCTCTCAGAGTAGTAACCGCCGTCCTGACCTACTACAGGGCTGATGTGATCGTATATCTTGTTAGTGGAGTTGTAACCCTCATGAACACCCTGTCTTGCAAGTATCTCTGCAAGCACCTTAACGTCATAAACCTCACCGGTGGAGCAGGTCTCGCCCTTAGCGGCAAGCTCTACGTAACCGTTGTATGTCCAGTCGAAGTAAACTGCAAAGTCATTGGAAGAATCGGCACAGTTAAGGAAGTGACCGGGACCCCAGTGAGTCCACTCGCCAAGACAAAGAGCAATCTCGTAGCAAAGCTTAAGATACTTAACGTCCTTGGTAAGAATGTAAGCGGATGCCATATACTCAAGGTAAGCGGTACGGTTGGAGATATCGGAACGTCCACCAATGTCGTAACCCTCTTCGCCGGGACCCATATAGTTCTGCTCAAGACTCTTGGTTCCACGAAGGTTGTTGCCGTTCTCATCCTTGGGATCGGGCATAAGTCCGTTGTATTCATTGTAACCGCCGTTGGCATCGGGCATTGCATAGTACTTGTATGCGTTCTGACCGACTTCAACGATTCTGTTATAGTGTTTGAGCATCCAGAACTCTTCGGAATTTTCTACAATCTCGCCTTTAGCATTCTTTGCAAGGAGCTCCTGATACTCGTTATAGAGCATGTCGACTTGCTGACCGTTAGCGAGAATATAGGGATGCTGGAAGTTGTTGGTATGTTCCTTAACATCATCATAAATTTCTTCAGCGGTATAGTAATCAAATACGAATTCCTTCATAACGTTGATCATACCGTTGAGGTTAACGTTTCTGTCAAGGAGGTCGGGATTATTGGACACGGTCATATAACCCATATCATCATAATCACCGTAATATCCGGGAAGGAGAGTCTCTACGTCGGAGAGTGCTATGGTGAGATAAGAATACTCTACACCGTCAATGCTAACCTTGGCATAAGCGGGAGCAACATTAAGGCTTACTACCTTACCTGCCACAGTCGCCTCTGTCTTACCTACCTTAATGTAAGAGGTATAGTCTCCGGTAGTGATGTCTATAGCATTCTGATCGGGATGTACAATGTAGGGATAACCTACGTACTCAAGAACCTTATTGAGAGGTACCATAACCTCGTTGCCCACCTTAACGGGAGCACCGTATGCGGTCTCACCGTCGTTAGCAACTGCGATGGGAGTTCTTGTATTGTTGATATAACAGTGATCAACGCCAACCTTCATAGAAAGTACTGAGTAAAGGTCGGTAGCCGTTTCGTTATCTTCACCTGTGCCGCCCTCGATATCCTCGGTGATTTCACCGTTAGGATCAACAAGAGTTCCGCAACCCATATCCTTAGTAATTTCTACGATCTCGTTTACACCGTCGTAAACCTTCATGTTATCGATGCAAAGAGTGGATCCGTAGTGTTCAGGTAAATCCTGTCCGTTAGACTGGAAGCGGAAGTACTGAATACCCTTTCCGTTATTACCGTACATCAAAAGAGGCTCACCGGTCCAAAGCTCCATCGGAGATGAACCGTCTGCAGGACCGATGTATATGTACATCAAGAAGTACTTGGAATTCTCTTCCTCAAGCTTATTCTTCTCGCTCTGGGAAAGATCCTCGCTTATCGCATTCTTCTCATAGGTGAAGTCGAAGATAAGCTGCATTCTTGTCCAAGAGTTGGTGAGTTCAAACGCAGGCTCGGAGCTTCCTCCTGTGTGAGGGCCGTTTGACATAAGATAAACCTTATTGTCAACGATGCGCATGAAATCGTAGTTACTTCTTGAACCGCTATCACCGGGAGTAGCGAAGTGTATGATGTTAGCGAAATTGCAGCCAACGTCATCGCTCTTAACGTCGAACTCAACAACAGTACCTACGTTTGCATTGTTCAAAAGCGTGAGTGCCGTATAGTCGTTATCGCTCGAATTGAGCTCGATGCGCCAAAAATAATTTTTGGTAAAATCAACATCGTTCTCCTCGTGGTCGATCTTGAAGATAGTGGTACCGGTGTTGCCCTGATCCCAAATCTTCATTCCGTTTTCTACGCCCCATCCTTCATCAAAGGTACGGTTGTAAAGAAGCTTGAAATAGCTTTCTTCCGTGCCTTCGGATTCCGTCTCATCGCTCGTCTCATCTGCGTTTGCGAAAATCGTAAACATAGAGAGCAAGGACGAGATCACGAGAATAAGAGCAAGTATTCTCTGAAATTTGCTTTTCATAAGAGTTCTCCTTTTTATAATTTGCTAATTTTAGCATAACACACGTTTTTTTTAAAGTCAAGGATAAATATATTCATTATTAAATAAAAAAATAAAAGTACACAAAAATACAATATCATCACTGTTAAATCTTCACAAAACAAAAACGGAGGGTAGCCATTTAAGGTCAGCTCCTCCGCTCTTTTTATATGTCAATTGTAAATTCAACCTCAACTCCGTCTTCACTGCATGCGCGTACAGACCCGCCGTGAGCGTACACGATTGCCTTAACGACGGATAAACCGATTCCTGAGCCGCCGGTATCAGAGTTTCTTGACAAATCGGTTCTGTAGAATCTGTCAAACCATCTGTCGAGCGATCCCTTTTCAACCCCGTTTGTAGAGTTGGATATCTTTATTTCCACACCGCCGGAATTTTTCTTTAAAGAGATAGCTACCGTTCCGTTTTCGTTTACGTATCGGAAGGCGTTATCAAGAAGCAGAGAGATACATCTTCTGATCTCTGCTTCATTGCCCATCATCGGTATTCCTTCCGATATATCGAGCTTAAATTCTATACCCTTTGACAGCGCAATACTTTTGTATTGCTCACAGGTATCAAACGTTGCTTCGGTGATAGAAAATTCGTTCATATCAAGCTTGACACCCTCTTCCATTTTGGAGAGAATAACGAGCTTTTCAGTTAATGATGCGAGCTTAGCCACCTGACTTTTAATACCCGACACCCATTGGTTTTCTCCGTTTTCCATCTCAATTATCTCGGCATTGGCGGAGATAACCGTAAGCGGTGTTTTCATCTCGTGTCCGGCATCCGTGATAAATCTTTTTTGCTTTTCATAGCTTTCGGTGATGGGCTTCAAAACCACATCGGATAAGAGGAGAACCAAGAAGAATATAAGAACGATACCGGAGCCGCTTATGATCAGACTTGAAACAAGGAATGATCTAACCGATTCAAGCTCACGCGTAGCATCAAGAAAAACGTAAATAATCTCTCCGCTCTCGGTGTTTCCTCTCATATACTTGTAAGGCTTAAGGAAGCCGCCGCTATATCCCTCGGAATAAATTTCTTTTGCATATTTTTCCGCCTCAACGTCATTAATAGCTGCTATTTTTGACGTATCAATGCTTGAAACAGTACCATCCGTGTTAAATTTCACGGTAAAATATCTCGTTTCAAAGGGCGTCTCGGGACTCATATGTTGACGTATATCTTCTATCTCGTCTTTATCTTCATCCTCATTTTTATTCCCTGCTTCATCCTTTGAAACGTCTTCGTCCTCACCTTTGGTGGATTCTCCGTCCTCACCTTCGGTAGTTTCTCCGCCTTCGCCTTCGGTAGTTTCTCCGTCCTCACCTTCGGTAGTTTCTCCGCCTGTGCCTTCGGTAGTTTCTCCGCCTTTACCTTCGGTCGTATCTTCAGCATTATCCCCCGCTTCACCCTTATCGGAATTACCATCCTCATTTTCGGGGTCAGAGGAATCTTCGTCGCTGTTCTCATCGTCCGTCGGCTCTTGGGGAAGTGGGAAATCGGGCATCTTACCCTCGTTCTCCACTATTAGAGTGAGCTTATCATTAAGCTGTGAATTTAAAGAGGAGTAGCTCATTAGGTTTATCGCTGTGATGATTATCCCAAGAACCAAGGTAACCGACACCATAACGATAAAGATGTACTTTCTTTTTAAACGCTTAATCATTTTCCTTTCTCCAAGGAATATCCGAGATTTCTATGAGCCTCTATAACCACCGATGAACCTATACCGCAGAGCTTTCTTCTAAGGTAAGAAACGTATACCCAAACTACGTTCTGCTCGGTCTCGCTGTCATAGCCCCAGATCTTGTCCATAAATTTTTCAACAGAGATTATTCCGCCGTTAGCTTCGATCAGCATCTCAAGCATTTGGAATTCTTTGTTGGTGAGTCTGACCTTCTTATCGTTGCAAGAAAGCATTGAGGATGCAGTCTCGAGCGTAATGTCCGAAAACGTGAGGATTACATCTACACTCTCGGTGCGGCGTCTGAGCATCGCTCTCACCCTTGCCAAAAGTTCCTTTGTTGCAAAAGGCTTGGTGAGATAATCATCCGCTCCCGCATCAAGTCCCTCAACGCGGTCATCTATCTCGGATTTTGCAGTTAAAATCAACACGGGTATGCTGTTTCCTGCCTCTCTCGTTCTCTTAAGAACCGAAAGTCCGTCGAGCTTTGGCATCATTATATCAAGGATTGCACCGTCATATTCCGCATTTTCAAGATAGGTCAGTGCATCCTCTCCGTTATGTACAACGTCAACCGAATAATTGTTGTGACGGAGTATCACAGAAAGAGCCTTGGCAAGCTCCTTCTCATCCTCTGCAAGAAGTAGTCTCATATATTTTCCTCCCATTTTTTCCTAAAGGTAGGTTACCAAATGTAGTTTAAAACTACTATAAAAGGGTAGCCGCTCTCTAATTTTACCATAAAGAGCGGCTTATTGCAAGAGTATTTCTTCACTTCTCGTGTTTTGGGAAGTCATTTTTCTTGACACGGAACAAGAGCCTCTTCATTGCCACAGCATCAAAGGGAATGAGAGGATACAGATAGTGCATTCCTTTCGTTACGGTGGTGTTCGATATAACAAGCAGAGCAAATAGCAACACACCCGCGAATAATCCCCACAAACCAAGAAGATAGGTCAAAATCAGCATATTTACCCTTACGAACTTGAAAGCATAACCAAGCTCCACGTTTTGCTGAGCAAAGTTCGCGATGGCGACAAACGCCATATAAAGGATAACATCCTCACATACCCATCCTACTCCGACGGCAAAATCTCCGAGCAGCAAAGCACCGACGACCGACAAGGAATTCGATAGCATATCCGGTGTATTCATCGATGCTATCTTTAGTCCATCTATCGCAATCTCTATTAGTAAAAGTTGCAGTATTATCGGCAGAGCACCCGGATCATCCGGCACTAAAAAGCGCAAATAGTGGGGGAGCGTGTCGGAATATTCGATGCAAAGATACCATACGGGCGTCAATATAACAGACAGGAGAAGTATGATAGTCCTAACCACCCTGAGATAGCTTCCCGTAAGAGGCGGAAAGTAATAATCATCGGTCTGTTGCAGGTAATCGAATATCGATGTTGGCAATACCATAACCTGCGGAGAGGTATCGCAGATGATCAATATACTCCCCTCGAGAAGCTGTGCAGAGGCGGTATCCGGTCTTTCGGTCAAACGTATTTTAGGAAAAGGGTTTAACCAACCGCGGCGTATAAGACTCTCTGCAAGGCTTCTGTAACCGAGGCAAACGCCTTCGGGATCTATATTATTCAGCTTTTCGGCAAGCTCTAATACGAGTTTTTTATCTGCCACCCCCTCAACGTAGCACATTACAACATCTGTGCGAGATGCCCCGCCAAGCTCAAAATGTCTCATAGTAAGACGTGGATCGCGTATCCTTCGGCGTATTAGGGCGGTATTCATTACAAGAGTTTCGACAAATCCGTCTCGAGCTCCCTGCATCACTCTATCCGTATCCGGCTCTGCAGTAGTGCGAGCGGGATAAGTCCTCGCATCAATGAGAACCGACTCGCATGGAAAGGCAGTTGACAAAAGTAAGGTCTGTCCGGAAAGCACCGCGACAACCATTCTGTCAATATCCCTCCCCTTCTCTACCTCAATATACGGCAGACTGCGAATGAGTGTATCAGCATCATCAAGGCTCTTTTGTGACAGGAGGTACTGCATAAGCCTTTGCATCTCCGAATCCTTCGCAAATCCATCGATATAGAAAAAGCAGATGTCTTCGCCCGCTACCGTAATATGTCTTTCGATTATATCAAAGCTATCCTCCGTCCTCAGCCTCGATGACAAAAGAGAGACGTTTGCATTGTGGTTCAAGCTAAGTCCCATAAATAACCTCCGTTTTGGAAAATTATAGACATAAAGAAAATCCGTTATTCACAACGAAAGATCAAAAAGTAAATATCAGCATCATCTTTTAAATACAACAGAAAAAACACCCGTATGGCAGTAAAAACTCCACACGGGTGCGTAGTATTTAGTTTCTGTCAACCTTGCGTTTACCCATTCTTCTAAACTGTCCGTCAAGCGGAAAAGCACTCTTTTCCTTAAACGCACGAATAACCTCTTTCACTTCTTTTGCATTTTCCGTCGAGAAAATGAAGTGATAGGAAAGACCTGCTGCTTCGATCTGCTTATCCGCCATATAGGTGTAAGCGGAATTGAAAATGAGATTTCGATGAGGAGCTTCACGCATCATAGGGAATTTCACTCCCTTTCGGTCGGTGAGCTGGCATTTTCCACACTTGTCACAACCGAAGTTTTCTTTCACAAAGCAACGCTCGGTGATCATAAGCGGTATCCTGCCGTAAACGATAGCACGTCCTCCAATCGCACGCGCCTGTCTCGAAGTAAGTTCAGGAGAGGTGACCACGTCGGATATACCCTCTCTATGCCAAAACTCGAGCGATTCTGTGTTAGTGACGTTCAACCTAAAATCACCTACCGGTATAAGTCCGTGACGTCGGCAAAGCTCAAGGTGTGACAAGTTTCCGACAAGTGCATAAATTGCCCCCTCTTCTCTTGCCTGTGAGATAAGCTCGTCCACGTGCAGCTTCTCATCCTCCATGATTATAGGCGGAAGGTAGACACCGTTTGCCTTTTTAAAAACTCGAGAGTATGAACTAATCGGAACAAAGATAGCTTCAAAATATCCGAGCGTTACATCATCGAGATGTATGAGTTGCTCGGGATTGTGGAATATTGCTGTCCTTTTTAGGAGTTTTTCAGAGTAAAACGCGGGGGGCGTGTTGATTTTTTTGATATTCTCGTCGTCATTGGTTGAGATAATCTCTCTGCCAAAGTCCTCGAATTTTTCCGCCGCATCTCGCCTCAGCTTATTGATAAGCGAGGGTGAAAGATTTATGCCGTCATCAAGTTCAAGCTCTATATCGGAGGGTGAAAG
The DNA here is from genome assembly GCA_045634385.1 of Eubacteriales bacterium. Taxonomy (GTDB): domain Bacteria; phylum Bacillota; class Clostridia; order Oscillospirales; family CAG-272; genus UBA1740. The sequence goes on from JAZRAE010000085.1 coordinate 15,512, forward strand.
AGAGAGGAAGGTGTTACCCATTTTAGAGAGTCTTTCCTTAACCGAGTCCGCTGTCAGAGGCGCATTTTTAGCAATCTCGGGCGCATCTGCAGTGACAGTTATTTCTCTTACGATATCAACTCCCGAAAGCGTCATTTTTGCAGGCTCGCCGAGCTTCATTCTAACGTTAGCTCTCACCCGAGTACGCTCATAGGTGAAGTCGCCTTTTCCCTCGGCTTCAGTCCTTCGCTTATCTTCCTCCGTGCGTACCCCGGTCATTTTCCCAAAGGTTCTGCCCGTAAAGTATCCATCGGTGAATCCGCCGCGCGAGAAAGCGCGCTCAAGCTTTGAGTTCTCCGCTTTTGTTGAATTTCTGTTCTCATCAAGAAGTCTGCGGTAAATTGAGGTTACTGTATAAACGTAATCTGGAGACTTCATTCTCCCCTCAATCTTCAAGGATGCAACTCCCGATTCAATGAGCTCGGTAATGTGCTCCGCCAAGGAAAGATCGCTCAAAGAGAGAATGTATTTTCCGTTATTGTAGGGTAAGCGGCAAGGCTGTGCGCACTCACCGCGATTTCCGCTTCTGCCGCCTATCATAGATGAAAACAGGCACTGACCGGAATGGCACACGCACAACGCTCCATGTAAGAACACCTCAGTCTCGGCCTTGCAATTTTCTGTAACGTTCCTAATGTTTTTACCCGAAAGCTCGCGCGCCAACACTACACGGGTACATCCTAAGCCGTATGCAAAGTCTGCGCCAAGCGCGTTGTTGACCGACATCTGCGTCGATGCATGAAGCTCAAAATCGGGCAGCTCTCGCCTTATACGGAAAATAAGTCCAACATCAGCAACTATGAGAGCATCCACCCCTGCGCGGTAAAGCTCCTTTGCAAAAGCCACCGCCTCGTCAAGCTCGTTATCAAAAATCAATACATTCATGGTGACGTACAGGCTAACTCCGTGAAGGTGACAATACGACACCGCTCTTTTTATTTCATCAAGATCAAAATTCTTCGCATAGGCTCTCGCGGAAAATAGCTTTCCGCCTATGTATATGGCATCTGCTCCGCCCTTTACCGCCGCAACAAGACACTCGAAATCGCCAGCGGGTGCGAGCAATTCGGGTAATTCAGCTTTTCTTTTCATTTATACCTCTCAAAAGGATATGCGCCCAAATATTTTTCCTCATATCTTAAATTTGCACGCCCGTTTTGTTGATAATATTCTATCACACGGCGTGCTAAAAGTCAATACGCCACACCTCAAAGCAGAAGTGCGGCGCATCAATTTATTTAGCTAAAAATATTGCAACGAGATAAAGGAACGCTCAAAAAGATCGGCCTTGGTTGCTCTCTTTTCATCACCGATTCAACCATTTTCGGTATCAGCTCAAACTCCGCTACGAGAGAGTGAGGTTTTCCTTTTGGACTATCCTCAAGCATCGGAACAAAATACACCTCCTTGCGAGCAAGCAGCGTCGCAATGTTGGCAAGATTCTGACTCATAGCATCGTTACTCGCCAAGGCTACGATTAGAGGCCTGTCGGCTCTCAAATGCGCCTTAACAGCCATGGTTGCCGCCGTGTCTGTAATTCCTGATGCAACCTTTGAGAGCGTATTACCCGTGCAGGGGGCAACGATGAGTAAATCGAGCGGCGACTCCGGTCCGAGCGGTTCTGCATCAACTATAGTGTGTATAACGTTTTTTCCACACAAATTCTCGACCCGTGTAGAGAATTCCTCTGCTTTTTGAAATCTTGTATCGGTATAATACGCGTTCTCGCTCATTATCGGTACAATGTCGTGTCCTAAATCGATCAATTCACAAAGAGATCGAAGCGAACGCGAGAAGGTACAAAACGAACCCGTAAAGCAGTAACCGATCTTCATTAATCAGCCTCCTTCTGCCTGATGCGTTCCGAATATACTCTATTTCCTTCTGCCTATGCTAAGAAGGTAACGCTCAATAGCTCTACCCCATGCTCTGCCCGCAGATGAAGGAAACATTTTTGCAGGAATGGAAGGATATTTTTCAACCCTGTCAAGCCCGGGAAAATTATCTCCCGAGGCAAGGTCCATTACTCGTAAATTATGAGGTATAGACTCGTGATCAAAAATGACCGCGGGCGCTGTATTGATAAGAATATCAAGTCCTCCAAGATCTGCCTCCCTTGTGCTTGAAACACTCGCAACACCCCACTCACATAATTCGAGCCTTGTATCCTCACGCGAAGTAAACACCTTGACATGAGAGCCAAGATACAAAAAGAGATTGGTTAATTTCTTACCAATTCTTCCATATCCTACAACACCAATACTTGTATCGCGAGGAGAGAGTTTTGTACTGCCAAGAATCACACCAAGGGTACAAAGTGCAGTGAGCTCGGCATTCTCAAGAAGAAAATCCTCATCATCCAGAAGGTCGATAACGCACGCACACCTTTGCCTCGCAGACGTGGTGAAATAATCAGGCAAACCATATCCGCAAACAAGCGTTTCACCGTCAAGCATATCCAAAACATCATTAATGTAAACTTTAGTGTTAAAAATAGTGCGGTTATCCTTCGTGGTTGGAATTGGCAACAAAATTATGCTATCGACATATTTTGCACATTCGGTTCCTCTGAGATAATCCACACACGCGTCTACCCTTTGACCGTTTTCATAAGAATGTATTATCATATCGTCCTCACATTGATTAGAAACGCGGACGCTTCACGCCGCATCCCTCAGCTTCGATAAGTCGAAGCTGCTCCGAGGGTAAAGCCTTCCCTCGGAAATGCCACACCGTGCAAAACGAGAAGCAACAGGCCTGCTCGTTTTTTAAAAATCTACCGGTTAATACATAGCCGATGCCTATATTTATACAGACATAAGTTACTTTATTATTATATGAGAGTTATTTAATCGTGTCACACATCTCAACCGAACATGCCTTTTTTTCTGAGTTCGTGAACATTGTACCCACTTTCTCACAAACACCCCTCACAGTCCTTTTTGTGCACTTAACAACGCTGAAAGCTCCTATCATCGCAAGCGTTCCGATGGTTATTGCAACGTAGGGATTTATACCTCTTGGCTCGTTTTTTCTTAAAAACATATTTTTCTCCTTTTTTCGTTGTTTTCTTATTATCTCACGCTTTTATTTTTTTATTTGCCCCGTTGACAAAAGTCTTGCTTTGTTGTAAAATTATATAAGACACTTAGAATGGAGGGTGAACTATGATTCGTTGTAATAAGTGTGGATACGTTGGCTCTTACTACGGCCCAAGCTGTCCATCTTGCAAGGAAACTTTCAATCTCACACCCGAAGAGATAGAAGAAAAAATTCAAGAAATTAACAATGCCGAGGAGCACAGAGAATACGAGCTCGCCGCTGAAGGACACCACATCCTCGCGGATATGGGTAGAACCGAGTCTCAGAAGAAATATGCCGCAATGCTTGAACGCGGCGACTGCGTGGCACGCGACCTTGATGCTGCAATGGAGTATTACTATATGGCAGCCGAAAAAAATGACGCGCACTCTGCCTACCGATACTCCCGCCTTGCCGAGAGGACAAGCGAAAAGGCTGCATCCTTCTGGCTATCCTACTCTGCCGCACTCGGATGTATAGAGGCTTATCCGGTCCTCGCAGAGAAGCTGGCGAAGAACGATGACGATGAGCTCGCAAATTATTACTATGCACTTTCCGCAGCATACGATGATACCGATTCTATCGTTACACTTGCAAAAAGGTACTATAACGGAATAGGAGCAGAACAGAATCTTCCATATGCAAAATGGTATATGGACAAGCTTATGCTCCCGCCCATCCATGCAATTAAGATGGCATATAAGCTCCGTTCCGTCAAGGCGGAAGATCCTGGCGTACCAAAGCATCCCGACTATGACAGAATGCTCAGGCGTCTTGCAATCAAAGCGCAGGACTACGGCTACAAAAAGGCGTATCATAACCTGTGCAAGATGCTCAGCGACAGAGACGATATGCAGGCAAGAATGATACTTGGTATGCTCTACGCAGACGGTACGGGATGTGAAAGAAATATTGATACCGCCCTTACCATTCTTGAAAGTGCTGCAATAAACGGCAACAGAGATGCATACAGTCATATGGGAGATATCTATATCTCCGGCAAGCTTATAGAGCCGAATCCCGACAAGGCACTCGAGTACTACAAAGCGGCGGCAGATCTCGGTATGACTAACGCATATGAGAGAATGGGAGATATCTTCCGCCTCGGTGAGCTTGTACCCCGTGACATAGCAAAGGCTATTGAGCTTTACGATCTCGGTGCAAAAGAAGGGCACTCCGGTTCGAGAGAAAAGGCCGAGATGCTCAAAGCAAAGCGCGAGGAATTATATGTTGTAGGCCAAGGACTCAAGATATCCACACCCGAGCAGTCATTTCGCGCCTTTGCAATCTCATCGAGTATGGGATACATCCCCGCATATAAAGAGATGGCGCGTGCCTTCCTTGAGGGACGCGGTATAAAGAAAAATCGCACCCAGGCTTTCCTTTGGTTTGAAAAAGCGGTGGAAAGCAAGGATGATGAAGCCCTGTACGAATACGGTCTTTGTTTCTCTCGCGGCATAGGTGTAAACTTCAACTTTAAGCGTGCAACAGAGATTCTCGCAAAGGCAGCGAGACTCGGAAGTGCAGAGGCAAAAGCAGAGCTTGAGCGCCTTATGACAAATAAGCGCCGCCATATGCTCCGCGGAGTTTATTCAAAGGCTATGACTCTCATCTATAAGAGAAAGTTTGCCGAAGCCGAGCAGCTGCTTAGAATTTGCTTAAGACTCGGACACGCAAAAGGTATATACACCCTCGGTTGCCTCAACGAGTTTGGACTCGGAATTCCCACCAACAGAGAGTTGGCATTCAGACTTTACGAGACTTCATTCGATCTTATGTTCCGCGATCCGAGAGCAGTATACAAGCTCAAAATCTTGAAAATGGCAAGAACTTATAGTTAATTGTAAATATTAATTTTCATTTAGATATAAAAACAGCACTTGCTTCCGGCTCGGGAGCAAGTGCTGTTTTATTTTTTATTGTGCAGTATAAGTCACGTCTGCGTTAGCGATCATCTCTTTCATAAGATAATCGTATGCAACAAGCTCAAACCAATAGGTGCTTGTAAACTGTGACTCTACGTATGTCTTTGCCTCTGCAAGCTTTTCTTCATAATTCTCGGAATCAGCGGTGATCTTGTAGTAATCCAAGTAAGACTGAACGTGCTCGTCAAAGATTACTTTGTATATCTTATCATAATCTTCACCCTTGGGAACAAGATCTTCCTCGCGAAGAATGTAGTAGAATACAAGCTTCTGCTTGATCGCTTGCTCTGCGTTCTCACGTACAGTTGCCTTCCAATCTGCCTTGCTGTCAAGTCCGAGATATGCAATTGCAAATGCATCAATAGTACTGTAGTAGCTCGAGTAACCGCTGTTGTAGGTGGAGGTTATCTCGCTGATGGACTCGTTATATTCCTTCTCAACGTCGGCCTCGGGAAGCTTCTTAAATTCAGCTCCTTTAATAACGTGATCCCAGAACGCGGAATCAATAATTGCTTCAACGTTTGAATTATACTCTTCTACAAGTCCGGCCTTAACATACGCCTTATACTTATCAACGAGAGTCTCGCCCTCATAGGACTTAAGATTGTCTTCAGTGAACTTAAGTGTCTCAGTAATAAACTTCTCATCAAGCTCGGGAACTTCATAATCCTTTGCGGTCTTAATATACACCTCAAAGTATGCGGTCTTACCCTTAAGAGTCTCTTCATTGTAATCTACGGGGAAGTAAGCTTCAACGACGAGTCTCTCTCCCTCGCTGACTCTGTAAACCTCAGATATAGTCATATCGAAGTAAACGTCATCCGTGCTGCCATCCTTGCTTTCTCTTACAGTCTCAACGATAATCTTGTTTGCGCTATCCTCGTTAGTTCCGAACTTTTCACCTATAGGAGCGGAGTTCTTCGAGAAATACTCAACGAAGCCTTTACCCCAGGTCTCATCGGTCTTGGGATCTCCAAGGTCGATTGTAGCAGTTTGTGCCATTCTCGCAGTACCGTCTGAATAGTAAGAGGAATAAGTAAGTTTGATAATATCTCCGGGTACAACAGTACCATCCGTTACTTTTTCCATCGAAGCATAATCCTTCTGATTCTTACCTACAAGATTTGCCTCAAAGCCGGGAATAAAGCTTCCCGAACCAAGCTCAAGGTTGGCAATGGTGCTTCCGAAGTTGCATCCACCGTCAAAGTATTTCTTTGATCCATCCTCGTTAAGAGTGTAGCCGCGATAATAAATATTAGCTACGTCTCCGACGGAGAGTGTTACGTTTGGAACGCTTATAACTGTTCCTTCGGGGATGATCTTATTCTGACAAATCACCTTTTGAAGTGCATACTCAACATCCTTATCACTTACCGCAGGGAGTTCTACCGTTACATCATAGTTGCCGTATACATCCTCTGATACATACAGATACTTTGAAAGATTAACCTTCATATAGTCAATAGACTGGTCATTGTTTGCGCCTATAGCTACCGTAAAGATAATGGAAGCTATTATTCCCGCAAGAGCAATGCACGCAAATACTACGAGAAATATTTTCGTAGAATCAAGTCTTTTGCGCTCCTCAGCGGAAATAACCTCTGCCTTTAGAGGCTTTGTGTTCTTATTGTTAGACATTTATTTCTCCTAATTAAAGCCGTGAAGCTGTTTTGTATTTTTAAACTTTACAAGAGAGAGATATCGGAAAGTGTTAAAGCCGCACTTCAAGTAAGATGCTCACCGTTCTCTTTCTCAACAAGGGAAAAGGAATCCGCAAACGCGGTAGCAAGCCCGTCGCATCTCTCGTTATATTCATGTCCGTTGTGGCCCTTTATCCATACGAATTTCACCTTATGGATTAGAGTAAGCTCGTAGAGCCTCTCCCACAAATCCGGATTTTTTAATCCGCCGGACTTGTTCCAGCCCTTGTCGTGCCAGGTGTAGATCCACCCCTCATTAAAGGCGTCAACAAGATATTTGGAATCCGACTGAAGGGTCACCGAACAAGGCTCCTTCAACGCCTCAAGGCCGCTTATCGCACCGAGAAGCTCCATTCTGTTATTGGTCGTCTCCCTCTCTCCGCCGGACAATTCCTTCTCGTACCTACCGTATACAAGGATGGCTCCCCAACCGCCGGGTCCGGGATTTCCTCGGCAAGCACCGTCCGTGTAAAGACTTACTTCCTTCATATTCTTCCTTTTATAATTAAAGGACTGTGCCTTTTTAATTCAGGACAGTCCTTTAATTCGTCGGTTAAAAATTATTTATCCTGAGCCTCGTCAAAGGTGTATGTGATGTGAGAGTACTCAACCTTGTTACCCTCGGTATCCTTTTCCTCAAAGAGATAATCCATAACCTTGTCGAACTGATTTGCGTGATAGTAGGAATCAATTTCATCATCGGAAGAGGTGTTCAAGCCATAGGTGTTCTTGATTTCCTTCTTCTCTGCCTTGGTAAGAGAAACCTCAGTGTTCCACTTATCCTCTACAGCATTGGTGAAAACGTAGATAATGATGATATCCTTTACAGTCTGCTCAGCCTCTTTCATAAGGCTTGCTTCAACATCGTCCATAGTACCTTTTTTGTTGGTTACCTTGTCGATAAGGTAAGCGTCGAAGTCACCGTTATAGTGAGCATAGTTGGTCTCGGTAGATGTGCTGCTGGAAGAAGAGCTGCTGGTGGAACTTGTGTAATTATTCTCGTAGAAGTCGTACTTATAAGTATTTAACAAAGCATTGTAAGCATTCTTAACAGCCTTCTTGGGAAGCTCGCCGCTAAAGGTAACGTTCTTGTTGAGATACTCAATGATCTTGTTAGCAAGAGCGGTCTTGATGTCAGCGTTATATGCGCTCTCAAGAGTGTCGTACTGATAGGTCTCGTAGTCAGTTACGATGCCTGCCTCAATACCGGTCTCACCCTTCTTACACTTAAGGATCTCTGCGATCTTCTCTTCTACCTTAGCCTCTGCATCGTCAGCCTCAGTCTTTGCGGTGAGGTATGCAGTCTCGGCGTTAGTAAGCTTGCTCTGAAGAGTTGCAGTCTCACTCTCGGACTTTCCGTCATCCTTTGCGAGGTTGGACTGAGCGGTAGTAAGAGCCTTAAGCGCGTTGGTAAGATTGGTATTCTTGGTGGAAAGGGTGCTGTTGAGAGTCTTGAGCTCCTCTACGAGAGCTGCAAGAGTCTTTTCACCGTTCTTGTACTCGGTATCGTTAAGAGTATCGAATACGTACTCGGTCTCGTGCTCGTGATCTTCCTCGGTGTGGTCATGCTCCTTGGTCTGGGTGGAAGCAACTACAGAGTAGAACTCACGGAGAATAGTCTCTGCATTAACGTTCTCTACGTCGATGTAGTAAACGGGGAAAATGTGGTAGGTAAGCTCCTTCTCGTTAAGAACAACCTTTACACCGTTAACGTTAGTCTCGGTCTTCTTGTTGCTGTTGTCTTCCTTAAGTGCCTCTGCATAAGGAGTATACTTAACGGTGAAGCCCTCAGTGGTAGAGTTAACGATGCAGTTAACCTTTACATTGGAATACTTAACCTCAAGGGTCTTGTCGCCAATTGTTTCTTTCTTTACGGTAATGGAGCTGGTAGTAGTGCCTGCATTCTTGCCTACAAGCTGACCTGCAAGAGTCTTATCATCTGCAGCGGTACCTTCAGCATCTGCAGTTGCAGTAAGCTTCTTGAAGGTTACGGTAGCCTTGTAGTTACCCTCGTCGTCAACGTTATCTGCGCTGTATCCCTCGGGAAGCTCGTACTTCTTGGTCTCTTCGTTGTACCAGTCCTTAGCGCTGAAGTTGATGGTGTAGGTAACGTAAATTACGTTGCCGTCCTCAACCTTATTGGTGCTGTTGTCCTTAACGATAGACTCAACCCTAACGTTATTATAAGTGCATTCTACCTCATTCTCGGTAGCGATGATACCGTTATAAACTATACCAACCTGCTTGCCGATAAGAGCCTCAGCGAGCTGATTATTCTCACCTACTACGAAGTAGGAGTTGGTCTTGGTCTCGGACTTATCGGTCTCGCCGTCCTTCCAGGTCTTAGTGTAGGAAAGGGAGATAACGTCACCCTTACCAACAACGGTAGCGGAAGAAGTGTTGTAGATGTAATCCTTGATATCACCTTCAAGAGCAAGAACGCCGTCGGATATAGCCTTATTAAGATCCTCAAGAGAGGTAAGGCCTACCTGAATGTTGGTGGGTTTTGACTCATCCATCTTGCTTGCATAGAAGATGTTGCCTTCTGCATCGGTAGCAAAGTAGCAGAAGTAGAGTGAATCATACTTCTCAACCTTACCCTCGAAAAGCTTCTCAGTGGTATCGGTAACCTTGAGAATAGCCCCTGCAATAGCATCCTGAACCTTTGCTTTTCTCGCTTCCTCGTCTGTACCGAAGCCTTCTTCCTCGATGGTGAGTGCCTGAAGAGCATCGTAGAACTTCTGGAAGTCGAGTGTTGCATACTGTGACATATCATCCTTAGCATAGTTGTAAGCACAACCGGTAAGGGTGAGGATTGCCATAGCAACAACAAGAATTAAACTGATAATTCTCTTTTTCATTGTTTGTGTCCTCATATATAATTTATTTTTTTAGAACTTTTTTAAGCACCGTTCCAAGGTACGTTTACCCTCATAAATCGCTCACTGATCAGTAGGCGACAATTCAAGCCATAACATTATATCATATTATTTTGTAAAATGCAAACCTTTTTCAAAAAAATAATGATTTTTTTTAATATTTTTGCGTAGTGACGGTTTTGGGGCGTTTTTTTATGCTTTTTTATGCGTTTTACATAGTGTACGCCCCGTTTTTACCTCTCAAATCAAGTGTAATTGAGATAATCGTCAATTTCTTTACCGTTTAAAAGATAGATGTAATGGTTAACCAACGTCTTAAAGGCAAACGTGGTGATATAATAATCAGAAACCTCACCGTAGCTTTCTATCTTATTTCCTTCGCTATCGCTTCTGTAGAAGGTAACCATAACACGGCGGTCATCTATTCTGTAGAAATCATAGGTGTAATAATCAGACTTGCCTTCAACCTTAAGATGAATACGCATTATTCTGGTCTTAGTAAATCCGACTTGCTGTTCTTCCTCCGTAAGATTATCAAAGTATCCGGTCAGCATAAGCGTGTTGTATACTGCGTTAAATCCTACCGTACCGTAGTTATTTCTACTATTTGGATAGATACTATTTCCCATTGTCTGTTCGTATACCGTGGTAAGGTCACGCCATTCGGTTCCGTTTATCTCCTTAAAGAGACTGTCAAAAGCATCCTCAGATGCCTTTGCAAATACCGTTTGGTAATCGCCAAGAAGTGAGGAACCGTCAAACGCCTCATCCTTTACAACGTATTCGCCTCCAACGTAACCACCGTACTTGTCCTCAAATTTCAGTTCAAACTCGTACTCACCCTTGAGATCATCCATATCGAACTCAAGTCTCAAACCGTTAAGATTGATTACGTCCATCATAACCATATTCTTTCTTGCCCAAAGATCGGTGAACGAGTAATCAAGGAACTCATAATCATCCGCCGGAACCTTTACTACGATGTCATACATATCCGATCCGATATATCTGATCTTTGTGCCGTCCTCATCGTAATCGACTCCGCTTATATAAAGAGTGAAGCCAAGGGTGGATACCCAACCGAAGTCACTTAACTCATCATCGGTTTCTTCCTCGCCGGTACTCATATCATACAATCCACGAGGCATTTCGAAATATATCTTGTGTGCAAATAAGCCGTACTTTTCAATGTTTTCAAGTGTGAGTCCGATTGCAACCGTCTCGCCGGACAAGCCTATCGCGTTACTGCTGTCGTCTCCGATTCCGCCAAGAAGCTTTACAACGGAGAGACAGGGGCCGTCGTTAAGACCGTACAGCTTGTATTCATTTGAAAGAGTATTGGTGAAGAACGTATCACCATAAAAAGGATCTCTCTTCGATGCATTTGAATATCTGAACGAAACGATCATCTCGTTTGCCGTGAAATACTCGATTTCGGATATCTCGTAGGTAACGAACTCTCTCATAAACTCGTAGTGGAACTCACGGTTATATATCGTCTCATTGAAGCTGCCCTTACCCTTACCGAGGAGAATGGTCTTAAGGGGTGCAAGCTTATCTTCATCCTTAATATCCTTGAGTCTGATAATGGTCGTGCCTTCGGTTGCCTTGCTCGCCCCCACTGTGATGGAATAGGAAATGCTGACGTATGACTCCTCCGTTATAACGTCTGCAGCAGCTGCATATTCATCAAACACGGACGTAACTCCCGTAAGCACGTATTTTTCACTCAGGGAAAGCGAATTTTCCTTAGTGTAATCAACGGTGATTTTAATAGCCTCGCCGAGTGTTTCGCCTATTGCCGCACCAACGAGCTTATCTTTGTCCGCGGAGGAAAGATTTGCGACGTCAATAACCGCGTGACAGTCGTGTTTTACGGTTTGACCCCCTACCGTGTAGCGATATGTCACCTTCAAGAGGGTGTCAGAAGAGGTGACCGTGCCGCTTGTAATTTCACCGTTATCCGTTATTACGGATTCGATCTTGGATATTAAGTATTCGTATTTTACACTCTCGCTCTCTCCGAATTCCACTCTCTTGTCACCCGAGCTGTAGAGCTCGTTCAACAGAGTCAGTATGATCTTATTCTCGGAGTAAGAGCCAACGGTCTTGCCGACCAAGGTGTTCTTTATTCTCGTATAATCGGGATGATTTGCCAACGCCTCAAGGTCAAAGGAGAACTTATCGTTTTCGGTGACGTCATATCCCGAGAATTCATCAGCGGAAGGAACAAAGTCAAGTCCCTTATCTACGCTGACCTTATATCCGCCGTTAACGATAACGCTCGGATTTTCAAAGTTCTTATATTCGGTTTCTTTGTTACTGAAGATTCTGTCGCCCTCGGACTTATACACGTTACCCTTCCATTCCTTAAAATCGGTAGTAAGGTAAGGTCCGTAAACGGATTCACCCTCAAGTCCCGCTGCAACGAGTCTACCCTTTACAAACTCGTTAAATCCGGCAAGTGCATAAGAAAAGTACTCGTTTGTCGTATAATAAACGTAATCTCTGCCGCCTACCATAAAGTAATATCCGTATCCGGAGATCGCCTTGTTTCCGACAACAAGTACACACGCCTCCTCGGTATCCTCTATGATCTCACCGGTCTTTTCGTCACGCTCTCCGTACATAAAGGAGATCATCGTTCCCTCACTCTGAGAGATTCCGTATCCTTTGAGCATTGCCTCTCTCTTTGCAGCCCCCTCCTCGGTATCCGCGGAAGGAAGCTCTATTCTCTCGGTAAAGAATGGCATACCGATAGCGATGCAAAGATAAGTAAGGTAATATATTTGTCCGTATCCGTCACCCGTTTCAACTGCGTAAAGGCTCTCGTAGTTAAAGTCGCCTTCCGCACCGGTTATCGGCGGCATATAAGTCAACACCTTCTCTTCCCCATCAACGTAATAATGGAAGATGAAGTTGCCTGTATCATCGGGATATCTTGACAGACCGAATTTTCCCTTGGAATTTTTCACCTCAACGTAGGTGATTTGGGATTCCTCTATTGTGGGATATGCAACGAGCTGATTCAGATATACAGCCTCACCATCCATAATTTCGGGAGTACTTGAACCGGACGAGCCGCTATCATTTGATGATATTTTATTTACCACGGCTATGACCGTAATATATGCGGCGGTAAGTAAAATGGATATGATCAGAAGCCAGATGGTAGCGAGCTGTGCTTTATTTAATTTTCTTTCTACTGCTTTCACATCTGCCTCCTTATAAGAATTTACGCTTGATAAATACAACTATTCCAAGCGTTGCTACTGCAACAGGAACCGCCATAACTATCACGGTATAAATTATCATTGCGGTCATATCGAGGCCCTTGTTGTACTTAACAACATTCTTTCCGTCCCAAGTATATATCTTCGTAGGAGATTCGGAAAGCTCGGTTGAGAGCGACTGTTTTCCGCCGAAGCTCGGTGAGTTAAGCGAAAGACCGCCAAGTTCTATAGAGGCGTACATATCGGTTCTTGAAATATTGCTGACAACCGCTGCTAAAATGTCGTAGTTAGCATAAGACGGGTTGTTAAGTAACTTCTCGGAGAAGAAATCCGGACTGCTTGAGCAGAATATATACGATGATGTGTTTTCCGATGTATAGCTGTCAAGATTTTTTCTAACGCCTGCTGCAACCAAGGTTTTTACACTTGTATCGGTTGCGTTACCTACGTAGTTGTATGCTTCTTCGGACGTTCCGATGAAAGCAGCGTAGTTTCTCGAGCCATACTTGTTACCGGGTTCCATCGTCGTTTCTCCAAGATCGAGAGAACAATACACGTAACCCGTGTTAGAAAATACCATCTTCGGCGCGCTCAAAAGGTTGGAATATCCTCCGTAGTAAGCGTATCCGAAATTCAATTCATCAGGATCATAAACGCCTGCAAATTCCGAGTCATCACTCTCGCCTCCCATAGTGGTGAAGAGTGCGTTTTCGGGATCAAATACCTGCGCGTTACCAAACACTATCCCCCACTCCTTACAGAAATTCTCAAGATCGGTAAGTGTGACGTCATAGGACTTATTGAGCATTACCGCTCCATAATCACGCATAAGGTATCTGTCAAGTTTTTCAAGGTCGGAAACGTATTCGAAGCTGTTAAGCTTATTCTCATCGGCATCAAAGTCCACTCGAGGATTATTGATTATCAGAAGCGCGCAGTCCTCGGGAATGGAATCAACCTCGGAAATGGAGATGGTTTTGATCTCGAGTCCTCGTTCACTGAGCAGATCGGCAAAGGTTCCAAGACTCATGCTCATATCCGAATCGGGATTGGCAGGATCATAGTAAGTTTCACCGTGATCCGTCGTAAAATATGCCACGGGTCGGTTGATGGCCGTCAAAGAAGCAAGAATGGATGCCACTCTGTACTCTCCGTTATAGGAGAAGTTATCACTCGTCCAGAAGCCTGTTGCATCGGCAATTTTGTACTTTGCTCCGTAAGAGAAGATAACGTCGCTTGATTTTATCTCATCTCTTGACGTTGTTTTGTACATAGATACTGCAGTGGGGTTAAGAGTGACGTTTACCGTCTCCACCGTTACATTATCAAATTTGTTTTGTAAGGAAAGCGCCATAAAATAAGTAGCGCGCATTGAATCACTTGAAACGAGGTAATCGGGATCAGTACAGAAGGTTATCTTTATCTCCTTTGTCTGTCCATTCTCGTCGGGATCAAGTATCGCGTGACAAGTCTCAAGCATCTTATCACTTATTGTATAGAACCCTTCCGGAGTCAGATCTGCAATAATGAGCTTCTGTCCGCCAAGGTAGGTGAGTCCAAGATTAAGTCCCAAAAGAAGCACGATACCGACTATAGTGATAACAGAAAAGATTTTCGTGCGGGTGCTTTTACCCTTAAATATCGAGTTTTTCATCGGTTATCTGTTCTTTCTCCTTATAATAGTAATAGCACCTACAACCGCAAGAATCACAGGCATTGTAAGTATTATGGCAGTATATGCTTTGGCTTTTCCCATAGTGAGATTTTCAAGTATACTGGTCCTGTAGGTAACAGTATTACATCCGCGGGGTGCTGTGTTTGAATCAAACAGTACCTCGAGGGTTGCATAAAGAAAATCCTTATTGAAGTAATTTTCGGACAGGAAAGCATCCGAGGCGGTTATATAAGCCGTGGGAACAACGAACACAGTTGACTCCGCACCGCTCTGCTCCACTCTTCTCGAATATGCCGCAACCGTATATCTGCCCTCGTTATCGGTAAGCTTACCTCCTGCGTATGAAGATGAGCTGTTACCGGAGATAAGCAAAGGCTCCGCTCCGAGGCTTGCGTTAAGCTCAAGACGGGCAGTTTCGCTGATAAGAATTCGGTCAGAGCCGTATTTTTCAACTTTGTTAAGAATGTCTGATGCTACGGCATTGTCCGCGTGAGTAGCAATAAACGTATAACCATCGGGCGTAATAGCTTCGGAGTTTTCTTTAACAATATCTCTGACAAACACGCCATGCTCATTCGTCTGTCCGCAAAGGGAAATTCCCCATTTTTCAATGAGTCCTTCAAGATTGTTGAGCTTTTTAACATAAGGGTCGAGCGCAACGTAAAGCTTGCCGCCCGATTCAAGATAATCCTCAATCTTATTTATCTCTCCTCTGACATCATCGTCTTCAACGGAAAGACCAAAGTCAGACGTGGGATTGGATATAATTATCATTCCCGCATCCTTTGGGATCTCGCTCTTTCTGAGATTTATAACCTCAACGTAGTAGCCGGCAGAGGTCAAAAGGTTACTGAAAGCAACGTCAGCGGTTTCTCCGTGATTCTGTGTAAAATATGCCACGGGGTGCTTCTCGTGAATTACCCATGATATCATTGCGGCAATAACCTCTTCACCGTTGTAAGCGGCTATATTTCCGGATGAATCGAGTGTGTAGAAGTCAACGAAGCCGACGGAGGATGCGTTAACCGTGATAATACGGCAGCTCCACTCCTCTTTCTCTCCGCACTCAAAAATAACCGAGTTTTGCTTGAGGTTGTTTATCTCTTCATATTTTTCAAATACTGCCTTGTCAATAAAGTTTCCGTTCTCATCCATTTTAGTAAGAAGGTTTATAAACTTGATTGATATAAGCTCGGGATATCTTTCTTCGAAAGCACGCGCGGTAGTCAAAACGAGGCTACCCGTGTCGTGTTTTTGAAGTTTATCCTCCGCATAGCAGAAGGTTATCGTTACCTTTTTTTCGCGTAGTATCGCGTTTGCAAACAAACTATCGGTGTTACCCGATATAGAAAGATCGTTTGTATCCGGAGTATAGAAGTACAGTCCAAACGCATTTGTCACGGTGTATGAAAGGATGTTAAGAAGCACTACGGCGAGGATGATCACCACCGTCATAGTGTTACCTATTCCCTTTCTGCCCGTAACACGGCGTCCGAGCTTTTTAAGAAATTCTTTCATATAGCGTTACACTCCTTGCGGATCAACCGAATCTGCGGCGGTCGTAAACTCTGATGGTGAGCCAAATGAACACGGCACTCATCGACAAGTAATATATAACCGAGGCAAACTCAAAGTAACCGTTGACAAAGCTCTGGAATCTGGTAAAGATGGAGAGCGCGTCAAACACGTATCTAATGGCGTAGGATGTGGGTATAAGTGAGTTGATAAGTCCAATACCGAGGAAGGCAAGTATTATCGCTATAGTACCGATAGCCGCGGAAAGCTGGTTCTCGGTAAGAGCAGAAACGAAAATACCAATTGCTATAAATACCATTCCCACAAGGAGAAGGGCTATGAGGTTGCCGAAAAGAACGGCAAACTTGAGTTTAGCATAAGGAATAAGGAATAAGAAGTAGAACGATGTGAGCACAGTTGCTCCCGCAAAGACGGTGTAGGAGGCAAGGAATTTGCCAAATACCATAGCAGGAAGTGACACGGGTGCGGTCAAAACAAGCTGTTCGGTCTTCGTCTTTCTCTCTTCGCTAAAAGACTTCATCGTAAGCAGAGGAAGTGCTATAGCGGAAAATACAAGCATAAGAGTAAAGTAGTTCGTCACGTCAGCAGACATGGAGAACATGGTTGTATAGCTGAAAAGAACGCCCGCGATAGTAAGATAGATAACGAGGAAAACGTATCCTATTACTCCAACGAAATAGCTCTTCAGCTCTCTTTTATAAATTGCAAGCATCTATCATATCCTCACTTTCTGCGCTTCTTGGTCTCGGATACTCCGTCAGAACGGTCAACGAGACGAATAAATACTGTTTCAAGGTCGGTTCCGTTAGGTTCCATACCGAGCATAGGCCAATTCTTCGATACACAAAGGTTGAACACCGACTTTCTGACGTCAACGTTCTTTTCACTCTCAATGATGTATGCAAAGGAGTCAAGATCACGCTCACCGGTCGCCTCAACAGTCTTTATACCGTTGATGTTGCTAAGGGCAGATTCCACCTCTCTTGCAGGACCGCAAATCTTCACCTTGTAGCGATATCCGTCTTCAATCGTCTTAACGATATCATCGGTGCGCTCGTCTGCAATTATTCTACCTTTGTTGATAATAATCACTCTTTCGCAAACCGCCTGTACCTCGGCAAGAATATGTGTCGATAGCACTACCGTGTGACGTTTTGCAAGGGTTCTGAGAAGATTTCTCACGGCTATGATCTGCTTTGGGTCAAGGCCGATAGTGGGCTCGTCGAAGATAACCACCTTCGGTCCACCGATAAGAGCCTGTGCAATGCCGACTCTCTGCTTATTACCCTTAGAGAGGTTACGGATAAGCCTATCCTTTACCTCACCGAGCTTGGTAACGCTGATGATCTCCTCTATGTGGGGCTCTCTCTCAAGCTCACACCCCTTCAGCTCGTATACAAAATTAAGATATTCCGTTACCGTCATCTCGGGATAGAGCGGAGGCTGCTCGGGAAGGAATCCGATATTCTTCTTCGCCGCAATAGGATCATCAAGAATATTTATTCCGTTTATGTAAACCTCGCCCGAAGTGGATGAAAGATATCCCGTGAGGATATTCATTGCGGTACTTTTTCCCGCTCCGTTAGGACCAAGCAAGCCTACGATTTCACCCTCGCCTATTTCGAAGCTCACGTCGTTCAAGGCGTAGTTGGAGCCATATCGCTTAACCAAATTTTTAACCTTAATCATAGCTGTTTAGTGTCGGAAAACCGACTTCCTTTCGATTGTATGTAATGTTTTTTTACCCTTTTTTATTACTTGTTCGGTTTCACGTGCCGATATCAAGCTAATTCAGTATTATACCACACAAATATAAACAAATTATTAACAAAATAAACAAAATTTAAATATTATAATGTACAGCGTGTAAATATTTTTTTCACCATCGGTATTTTTTCACGCAAATCGTTAAAAATTTCCTTTTTACATCCGAAATACGCCCTTCTTTTTAATTCTCGACTTGACAAATTTGGTAAAGGGTTGTATAATTCTGTTATGAATATAATTAGCCCATGTCAGCATGAATCAAATATATTCAGTTGGGATCGGCTATCCGTTAGGAGAATATAAAAAATGGCAGAAAACGATAAGAAAATAGTTTTCTCGGGAGTTCAGCCCTCGGGCAACCTCACGATAGGAAACTACCTCGGTGCGATAAAGAACTTCTCTCGCTTCTCCGAGGATTATAAAACCTTCTACTGCGTAGTTGACCTTCACGCCATCACGGTAAGACAGGTACCCGCAGAACTTAGAAAGAGAACATATGAGACTCTCGCTCTCTATATGGCGTGCGGTCTTGATCCCGAGAAGAACACCCTCTTTGTTCAGTCACACGTGCCACAGCACGCAGAGCTCGGCTGGATTCTCGACTGCTATACCATGTTCGGTGAGCTTTCAAGAATGACTCAGTTTAAGGACAAGAGTGCAAAGAATGCGCAGAATATAAATGCAGGTCTGTTCACCTACCCTACCCTTATGGCAGCGGACATCCTTCTTTACCAGACCGATATAGTTCCTGTAGGCCTTGATCAAAAACAGCATCTTGAGCTTGCACGCGATATAGCATCAAGATTCAACCTTCTCTATTCCGATACCTTTAAGATTCCCGAGGGATATATCAACACCGACACAATGAAGATTATGTCACTTCAGGAACCTACGGCTAAAATGTCGAAGTCCGATCCCAACGAGAATGCAGTAGTCCGTATCCTTGACTCCAAGGACGATATTATGCGCAAGTTCAAGAGAGCGGTTACAGATTCGGATACCTGCGTGCGCTATGCAGAGAATAAGCCCGGTGTATCCAACCTTATGACAATATACCGTGCCTTCACAGGTAAGACCTTTGAAGAGATCGA
>JAZRAE010000086.1:0-20596 GCA_045634385.1 Eubacteriales bacterium
CGTCCTTTTCCTGTCGGTAGGTAATATATATTATTAAATTTCTAAATTTCAAAAACCGTCCTTTAGGGTTCGCCCATACGCGGTTTTCTCGTTTTTTGCTTATCGTAAATTCTTAATTAGACATCCTCTATTGATTTATTAACTTTCAAAAAATTCAAATATTCTTTGCCAAACGTTCTCGTCCTGCTCGGTCATTTTGCACCAATCGTAGGACCTTGCAAATGCCTCACGCTCCTCTTTGGTTTTGAGCAGCTTTTGCTTTTTTCTTTTTTTGAGTTGTGCGTTATATTCGTTTCTCATCCTTACCGCATCTTGGGTATAGTGCGGTTGGTGCACCTTTCCGTCAAGGGCTAAAAACTCAACACGGGGATTGTTCATAAGTGCCTTTTGAGCTTGTACAAACTGCATTTTAAAGTCGCAGGTATCATCGTCCCTTGAGTGGATTATGAGTGCTTTTGTCGAGCCGGAGTTGAGGCTGTTTCTGCCGTCGGAAAGAACGTATTTTGGGAAGCTGTCCGCCTCAATCTTAAAGATCGCTTTTTTGTAAAAGCTGAGCGGTCCTTTGAGGATCTGATTTTGCACTTCCTTTACCGAAATATAGGGCGAAAGTACTACCGCGTGTGTAATTTCGGGATGAAAAGCGGAGATGTTCATCGTTGAATAACCGCCCCAGCTGTGTCCGATCACCGCTATTTTCGTATCCGCGTATTCGTTCATTGAGCGCACAAAATTCACTGCAAAATCAAGGTCTGCGAGCGATTGAGTAAGACCGCCTATATGCTCACCCTCGGAGTTTCTCGTTCCCGTATGATCGTAGGTAAAGACGGTATATCCTCGCCTTGTCAACAGATCGACCTCGCGCATATACCCAACGTGACCGCATCCCATACCGTGATCAAAGATTATTAACCTGTCGGTACGTCTTTGTCCTCTGTAGTAGAAGTGGCCGTATAGACGCTGACCCTTGTCACCGAGAAAGGATACGTCGTATGAGGCAAGTCCTTCAAAGTCATCCTTGCCAAAATAGAAAACGCTGCCGTCCGGGTCAAGGCGGTGAATTAACATTTTCTTGTATTTATTGATAACAAATTTTTCGAAAATCATAGTATTACCTTTTAAAAACAGCCGCAGGTATGTCGCCTGCGGCTTAATGTGTTTTAGGATTTTTTCATCATGCGGATATAGAACTCACACGCTCTTTCGGCACAGTTGAGGCGTATTCTCTCATTGTGTCCGTGGATGGTTGCTCTTTCTTCTTTCGTGAGGTCCATAGCAGAGAAGCGGTATACCTTGTCAGAGATTCTGCCCCAATGTCTGGAGTCGGAGCATTGCATCATCAAGTAAGGTGTGGGAATACAGCCGTGCCAGGTAGATACTGCGGCACTTGCCACTCTGTCATAACCCTCGCAGTCGGTAACAGAGATACGGCTGGGATTGTATCCGTGGAGCTTTGTCAGCTCGACTGTATCATCGTCAACAACACCTCTAAGATACTCGAGTGCAGATTCCATTGTATCATCGGGATTGAGACGAAGGTTGGAAACCATGGTAGCCTCGGGAGGGATAACGTTGGATGCCGAGCTTCCCGACATCTGTGTGAAAGCAACCGTTGTACGGATAAGAGCATTGATATCTCCGCCCTGGAGTCTGCCGAGCAGATCTATTACCCAACCGAAGCACCACATATTGGCAAATATCATTCGATAAAGGAAGGTTGAGTGCCTGCCGAGGGTGTCAAACATTTCTTCTACAGGCTTGGTGATATGGCTCTTGAAGGGCTTTGCCTCAACACGGGTACACGCTTTTGCGAGAATTCCTACGGGAGTATGAGGCTTGGGAGCGGATGCGTGACCGCCGTTTGACTTTACGCGGTACTCAACGTTTATCATACCCTTTTCGGCGATACCGATTACCGCACACGAGGATTTAAGACCGGGGAATACGTTTTCAACCACCGCTCCGCCTTCATCAAGCACAAGTGCGGGATCAATTCCGTTTTCCTCAAAGTAGTCTACAATATGTCTTGCACCCGGGCCGTTTACTTCCTCGCATCCGGAGAAGGCGAGGTAGATATCATTCTCGGGCACAAAGCCTTCGCCGATAAGATGGTTTGCCGCAAAGAGCGCACTCGCAAAGGTTATCTTGGTATCAAGCGCACCTCTGCCCCAAAGCACACCGTCTTCGATAATACCATCAAAGGGGGGCTTCTGCCATCCGTCCTCGCTTACAGGCACAACGTCATAGTGCGCCATAAATACGGTTGGATTTTCGTGTTTTTTTCCTTCCCATTTATAGAGAAGAGCTCTGTCGTCAAAACGCTTGAACTCACAGTGCGCGTACACGTTAGGATAAAGATCGGGGAGCATAGCGACGAGCTGTTCAAACTCTCCGTCGTCTTCACCCTCGTGATCGACGTAGGATATAGTCTTACATCTGATCAGCTTTGCGAGATTATCTATTGCGAGATCCTTATCAAAGGTGATCTCACTTTCATCTACCTTGGGTAAAGCCTTAGGCTTAAATCTCAAGGTCCTTATAAGAACAATGGCGACGAATGTAACGACTATCGCGCCTAAAGCACTTAAAATGTATGGCATTATTTACAAATCTCCTATTAAAGCAGGTTTTTCTTATACATTATTCTCGATGCTGCAATTGTAAAGAGTACACCTACAGGCACCATAATACCTACCATACCGGAGTCGAGAGCAGGCACAAAGATGAAGAGGACGAGCATAAGAATAATGGGAGCTATTGCTATTTTCCAGTTCTTTGAAATGAGAGCCACACCGAGCGCACCGAAGAGGGCGGGGAGCATCTGATCAAAGGCGGGAGTAAGAACGGGATTTGAAAGAATAGGCTCAAGCGGAACTATAAGAAGAACACCGAGAGCTACTATAACCGTTGTTACGATAGAGGATACTGCGATTGCAATTGTAGAGATTATTTCGCCTTCCTCACTCTTGGGGTCTGCACCGGCATTTTCAAGTGCATTGATCGCGCAGGGGAGCTTGAGGTTGGAGATGTTACCGGTTACGAATGAGAGGTATGAGCCACCTGCACCGAGCATAGGGATAAAGGTTATTACCTCAACCACACCTACAGCCCAATACATGGGAGCGGTAGCGATAAGACCGAGTGCAACACCCTTCCAATCGGGGGTAGCATCCTCAAAGAGTATCCACACAAGTATGGGGAAGAGAAGCAGGAGCGCCATCATAGACAGGTTCCATATCGTGCCGTCCCTATGCACGGTATCCATATAAGTCATATTAGTGTTCTTTTTCATTAGATCTTACCTCCTAACCATGAGGTGAGCGGAATGGCAAGTGCCATACCGAGTACCATGCAGATGGGCAGAGCATAGTCATTTACCCATTTCCATTTGAGTTTGTTGATAAGCACGCCACATACACACATTGCACCTGCAGAGATGATCATTACAAATACGGGAACAAGACCGGAGGTTGAGGTGTATTGAACAGCTTCCTCTACTCCCTCTGCATTTTTTACGTAGGTGGTGAAGATGCCGCCCTCGGATTGCCAGAGTCTTGATACGTCGCAGAACACAAAGCCTACGAATGCGGATATCATACCGATGAAGAGCGAGTTTTGGAGAATGCCCGACCACTTCGCATCCTTCTTCTCGAAGGAAACAAGACCGGACTGATACTTCTTAGCGATAAGAGGTACAAGCCAAATGCCTACCATTATCGATACTGTCATAACTATAATTATGGTAACGTACTGTGACGCTGTCATATTGCCAGCGAGAGCAGCGAGAGTCGTGCCCATACCGGATGCTGCATTTGCTGCCGCTATCGCCTCATATGAGAGAGAGCCGACAACGGAGAGTCTGAGCCAGGGCAAAGCAATACCGAGCGATTGCGAAAGTGCGATTACTGTGATTACGATTGAGATTGCGGGAGCGATGGTGAATATGGCAGCTGTCTTTATAGTCTTATTTATCTGCGTCATATCCATACCCTTTTCCTTGGCGCGTCTGTAGGACTTAACAAGGAAGTATACCGACTGTCCGATTACCGCGGCAATAATTATACCGACCAATACGAACAAGACGGGGTGGTTAACGTGGAATTCCATATTATTCTCCTTTCCTTTTGTTAACACGTAATTTATCAACGGCGTATTGTAGCAGCCTGTCCGTTAACTCTTTTATTGTAACAGTATTTTACGGAAAAGTCAATATTTATGCGTGCGGTTTATACGCACACGCTCATATCTACGGCAACAAATTTCCAAATCTGCGCTTTTTTCCAAATATTTTTAAAAAAGGTTGAAAAAAGATTATCTTTGTGCTAAAATATATTATTATTGATAATTTCTCTTATTTTGGAGGCAAAAATGAAAAGAGACTTACTTAGAGACATATACAAGGACATGCAGTCCTACGGCGGCAAGACCGTAACTGTAGGCGGCTGGGTCAGAAACCTCAGAGATTCTAAGGCTTTCGGCTTCATCGACCTCAACGACGGCTCTTACTTCAAGAGTATTCAGGTAGTGTT
This sequence comes from Eubacteriales bacterium, assembly GCA_045634385.1. GTDB lineage: Bacteria > Bacillota > Clostridia > Oscillospirales > CAG-272 > UBA1740. The sequence continues at coordinate 4,527 of JAZRAE010000086.1, forward strand.
TGAGAGGGAAAAGGTAGCTAACTACGATGAGATTGCATCACAAAACGTTGGTGCGGCGCTTGTTGTTACCGGCACTATCCTTCTTACCCCCGGTGCAAAGCAGCCTATGGAGCTTAAGGCGGAGAAGATCGAGGTTGAGGGTACTTCCACTCCCGACTATCCTCTTCAGCCCAAGCGTCACACGGTAGAGTATCTCCGTGAGCAGGCATATCTCCGTCCGAGAACTAACCTCTTCTCTGCGGTTTACAGAGTTCGCTCCGAGGTTGCGTATGCTATCCACTCCTTCTTCCATAACCGTGGATTCGTTTACGTTCACACTCCCATTATCACAGGATCTGACGCAGAGGGCGCAGGCGAGATGTTTCGCGTAACCACGCTCGACCTTGACAATCTTCCCAAGACCGAGGACGGCAAGGTAGACTTCTCTAAGGACTTCTTCGGCAAGAGCACCAACCTCACTGTTTCCGGTCAGCTTGAGGGTGAGACCTATGCTATGGCATTCGGTAATATCTACACATTTGGCCCGACCTTCAGAGCGGAGAACTCCAACACCGCACGTCACGCGGCAGAGTTCTGGATGATCGAGCCCGAGATTGCTTTTGCTGATCTTAACGATAACATTCAGCTTGCGTGGGATATGATCAAGTACATCATTAATCACGTAATGGATAACTGTGAGGCGGAGCTTAACTTCTTCAACAGCTTTGTTGACAAGGGACTCCTTGACAGACTCACCGCACTTCGTAATGCAGATTACGCTAAGGTAACCTATACCGAGGCTATCGATGTTCTCCTAAAGTCCGGTGCTGACTTCAAGTACCCCGTATATTGGGGCGTAGACCTTCAGACCGAGCACGAGAGATACCTCACCGAGCAGGTTTATAAGAAGCCTATTTTCCTCGTTGACTATCCCAAGGATATCAAGGCTTTCTATATGCGTCTTAACGATGACGGCAAGACCGTTGCCGCTATGGACCTCCTTGTTCCCGGCGTAGGCGAGATTATCGGCGGATCTCAGCGTGAGGAGAGACTTGATACTCTCAAGAGCCGTATGGCAGAGCTTAGCCTCTCCGAGGAGGATTATTGGTGGTACTTAAACCTTCGTAAGTACGGCGGCACAAAGCACGCAGGCTACGGACTCGGCTTTGAGAGAATCATTATGTACCTCACCGGTGTATCTAACATTCGTGACGTAATACCATATCCGAGAACTGTCGGCAACGCCGAGTATTAATCAAATCTTATGGGCATTTTTCGTGTCATAGCGCGCCTTTTCGCACAAGCTCGCAATATGTAACTATTGCTTCGGTGCGAAGAAGCCACACTCTGATTCGAAAACTGCCCATAATCTTTTTCGTGTCATAGCGCGCCTTTTCGCACAAGCTCGCAATATGTAACTATTGCTTCGATGCGAAGAAGCCGCATTCCGAGTTTTAAACTGCTCGTAACATATTTATTGATTTTTGACAACTTTGGTTAGCAAAGCATAACAAAAAGAGTGAGCAAAACAATTTGTACTGTAATGCTCACTCTTTTATTATGCGAACTAATAATTCAATTAATATATAACTCTGTTGATAATCTTAGATATCTCGCTGAGCAGGGATTCAACAGGACATCTCTCATCCGTCTCAAACCAATTCATAATACAACGCGAAATACCGCCGACAAGCATACTTGCTACGACATCGGGGGTTGAAACGAGTTGGACTCCTGCCTTTGCACTCGCCTCAAGTCTGCGCTTGGTATCTATGAAATTCTGCTGTGCAAACACCTCAATGAATGTGGATCGTACCGATGAGTTTATGATCTTTTTTACCTGGACGTCCTTTTCCAGAAGATATGCCATAAGTGCCTCAGCATATTTTACGTAGTACTCTTTAGTAGGATAAGTACTTGCCTGCTGACTCCAGACTTCTTCATCGAAGCGGTCACGCACGTCTTTGATAAGAAATGAGATAAAATCATTTTTGTCATTGAAATGCTTGTAGAAGGTAGCACGGCGTACTCCTGCCTTGTCGCATAGTTCATTAACAGTTATATCCTCGAGAGAACTCTCCTCAAGCATATTGAAGAATGCATTTGTCAGGGCTGATTTTGTCTTTGTAATTCTAAGGTCTTCCTTTTTTGCCATTCTTTAATCTCCGTATCAAAAATGCTTTTTTGGGAAAATTATACAACATTTGTTTCGCTAAGTCAATAGAGAAAACGTATTTTTAAGCTTTTTTAAGATTTCAGCACACCTTTTTACCGTTTATTTGCTTGGGTATTAAAAATATTAATATCTGTATTATGTTTTCCATTGGTATAAATTTGATTTCTACTTGAAAATATTTACTTTATACTATATAATAAAAGGTGATTTAAAATAATGTGATCGTTTTTTCGATCAAGAAAGGTATAATATGTTAGAAAAAAGACTATATGAACAGATTCTCGGCATAGCGCTCTCCAGTGGAGCAGATTTTGCTGAGGTTTATTGCGAATATACCCGAAATGGTAGAATCGCGCTTTTGAATGAAAGAATTGAAACCATAACCGATGAAGTTGTTTCCGGTGTTGGTATCCGTGCCTTTCGCGGAACCTCCACCGTTTACGGTTCGACTCCCGATCTGACTCCTGCGGGCTTGATCAAGTGTGCTCGCTCTGTGGCTGAGGCTATGGGTGAGATAGGAGAAGGGCAGAGTGTCGTTCTCACGGAGCGCATTTTCCCAAACATCCATCCTGTTACCGTTGTTCCCTCAAGCTCGGCAATGTCTTATAAAACCGATCTTCTCAAGCTTGCTTGCTCTAACGCCAAGGCTTACGACAAGCGTATAATTCAGGCTGCAGGAAACCTTATCACCGTTGATCATACGATTGAGATTGCAAACTCCGAGGGACTTCTCACCTCCGACAGACACGTTCGTACCCGAATGGCTGTAAGCGCCATCGCCTCCGAAGGCTCCGAAACTCAATCCGGAAGCTGCTCTCCCGGACGCGGAATGGGACTTGAGGTGTTCGAGATGTTCAAGCCCGAGGATATCGGTACCGAGGCTGCAAGACAGGCTATCGTAAATCTTGGCGCTACCTACTGTCCTGCAGGACAGATGCCCGTTGCCATTGAGTCGGGCTTCGGCGGCGTTATCTTCCACGAGGCGTGCGGTCACTCGCTCGAGGCGACCTCGGTTGGTATCGGCTGCTCGCAGATGTGCGGCAAGCTCGGACAGAAGATCGCTAACGAAAAGGTTACTGCTATTGACGATGGAACTATTCCCGGCGCTTGGGGCTCTGTCAATATCGATGACGAAGGACATCCAACACAGCGTAACGTTCTTATTGAGAACGGTGTTCTCAAGAATTATATGATAGACCGTCTCGGCTCGCGCAGAATGGGTATGCCTATGACGGGTAACGGACGTCGTGAGAGCTACGCTTACGAGGCTACCTCACGTATGACCAACACGTTTATTGACAACGGTCCTGACAAGAACGAGGACATTATTGCATCTATCGAGTACGGCCTTTACGCTAAGTCCATGGGCGGTGGCTCGGTCAACCCATTGACAGGTGACTTCAACTTTGCAGTAAACGAGGGATACATTGTTAGAAACGGAAAGATCTGCGAGGCAGTACGCGGCGCGTCACTTATCGGTAACGGATCTCAGATACTTCAGGATATCGACATGGTAGGTCAGAATCTTGCCACAGGTCAGGGTATGTGCGGCTCGTCCTCAGGTAGCGTTCCTACCGACGTAGGTCAGCCCCTTCTTCGCGTATCCAAAATTACAGTAGGAGGCAGATAAATGAACTTTGATTTATTGAAGAATGCTCTTGTTTCCGCGCTTACGGAGGAGGGCATTGGTGAATATGAAATTTATTATATGAGTGATGAGAGTGTTTCTGTGCAGACTCTCAACAAGGAGGTCAACTCCTTCTCGTCTGCGATAAGCGGCGGACTTTGTCTTCGTGTTCTCGTAGATGGCAAGATGGGCTACGCTTCTACCGAGCTTATGACAGAGTCGGAGATGAAGGAGCTTCCCCTTCGCGCAAAGGCTAATGCTGAGGCGACCGAAAAGCCTGACACGGTAGGCATATATGCAGGCTCCGAGAGCTACGAGCCCCTAACTCTTAAGAAGGTGGAGCTTCTCTCTGCCGCAGAGCTTAAGTCCTATGCGATAAAGACGGGCGAGGCTCTCTTTGAGAAGAATCCTGCGGTAAAGGAAGGAACCTCATCTCAGGCGATCTGTGCCGGTATGGCGGTAAGACTCGTCAACTCTCACGGTGTGGATCTTTCTCTTGACTGCGGTATTAACGCTCTCATAGGCGAGGCTGTAGTTGGTGTTGACGGAGAAAATCAGCAAGACTATTCCTTCAAAAATCTTGAGGGGGACGAAACCATCACCGAGGTAGTGGACGAGGCTGTTGGAGAGGCGCTCGCTAAAATAGGCGCAGGCTCCGTAGACTCCGGCAAGTATAACGTCGTATTTAACGGCAATCAGATGCGCTCACTTCTTTCTGTGTTCTCCTCTGCATTCTCTGCAAAGGCTGTTATCGACGGTATGTCGAGACTTAAGGGACTTGAGGGAGAGAAGATTGCATCAGACATAGTTAATATTACCGACGATCCTCAGAGAGAGGGAAATTCAGTTGGTACCAACTTTGATGCAGAGGGCGTTGCTACTCATCGCAAGTCAGTAGTTGAGGCGGGTGTTCTCAAGACCTTCCTTCATAACAGAGAAACAGCTCTCGCCATGGGCAAGGAAACCACCGCAAATGCTTCCAAGGCGGGCTACTCATCTCCCATCGGTGTCAGACCTTATTCATTCGCCATCGAGCCCGGTGACAAGAGCCAGGATGAGCTGTTCACACTCGCAGGCAATGGTATATATATAACCGAGATTAACGGTTTGCACGCAGGCGCAAATCCTGTCAGCGGTGACTTCTCACTCCAGTCCGCAGGCTTCCTCATTAAGGACGGCAAGAAGGCTGAGTACGTAAAGGGCTTTACCGTAGCAGGTAATTTCTTTGAGCTTCTTAAGGAAATTTCGGCACTTGGTGATAAGCTCGAAAGTGGCGTTAGTACAGGATTTACCGCCTTCTGCTCCCCCGATGTGCTTGTACCCGATATGAGCGTAGCTGGAAAATAAAGGAGCAAGCAAGCTTGCTTTAATGAATAATGAATGATGAATAATGAATAGTGAATAATTTCGTGACAAAACGATGGCTATTTATTATATAAGTATTTTGTAAATAAAATTTGACAAAACCGTGAGTTTACCGATGTGAAAGTAGACTTACGGTTTTTGTTTTTTGTTATGGTAAATGATTATTAATAGTTGTATCACATTAGGTGATAGAAAGTTTTTTGAAAATATGAGATAGGGTATTGACAATTTTTATACGGTGTGCTATAATACATTTAACAATTAGGTTAAATGTTAAATGACTCTGTGTATATACTAATATTGGAGCGTTACCTAAGAATATAATAAGAAAGGAAAAGAAAATGGGCTTACAAAACACGTTGAGGGCGATATCCGATCCGATAAGACGAGAGATCCTTGAGATGCTCAAGGACGGCAGAATGTCTGCGGGGGATATCGTCGCGCACTTTGACGTCACGGGCGCGTCCATCTCACGCCATCTCTCGGTACTCAAGGAAGCGGATCTCATCCGTGACAAGCGCGAGGGTAAATTCATCTTCTACGAGCTTAATACCTCGGTGCTTGAGGACATAATGATTTTTATAACTAATCTGAAGGGAGATAAGAAAAATGACGAATAAGAATAAGTTGAAGCTTTTAATATCATCTATCGTGATCCTATTACCGTCCTTCGCGGCTATCATACTGAAGGACCACGTTGACTCAAAGGTAATGGGTGCTTGGCACTTTGGCTGGGTGTTACCAATCGTGCTTGTAGCATTGCACGTTATACTCCATCTTCTCACCTTCCGTGAGAATGAGAAGATCGGGCAGAACAAGAAGATCGTCGAGATAACCTATTGGATCGTGCCTGCGCTTTCCGTATACGTCAGCGCGATCTTTATGATGCTTTCTCTCGGCCTTGAGAATGCACTCGGTGTTATTCTGTGCGTTCTCTTCGGCGTTATGTTTATTGTTATGGGTAACTATATGCCTAAGTCGCTCAGAAACAGAACCTTCGGATTTAAGATAAAGTGGACTCTTGCCAACGATGAAAACTGGGTAGCCACTCATCGTCTCGCAGGTAAGGTGTGGGTTGCTTCCGGCATCGTAGTTCTTCTCGGTGCATTCCTTCCCGAGATGGCTTCCATCATTCTTTTGATCGTGGCGGTTATCCCTGCTGTATTCGTTCCTATGTTTTACTCCTACTTCTTCTACAAAAAGCAGCTCCGTGAGGGTACTGCTACAAAGGAGGATTACGCTAATTATCCCGAGAATCAGATAGACAAAAAGACCGGAATTATCGCCACCGTTATCGGTGTGTTGATCGTTATCGGTGTGGTGGTTATGATGTTTGTCGGATCTATCAGCTTTACCGTCACAGATGATAGCCTTGATATAGATACAACCTATGGCGGAGGCATCAGCGTTGATTATGACGATATACAGAGCGTTGAGTACGTTGCAGAGACCATACCCGGTATGCGTGTAAGCGGATTTGCATCAAGTAAGCTCCTTTACGGCTGGTTTAAGAACGATGAGTTTGGTAACTATACGCGTTACACCTACACTAACGTCGATGCGGGTATTATCATTCACACTTCGGACAAAATTTTGGTAATTGCAGATGAGAGCGTTGAGACTACCAAGGCACTTTACGATGCGATTGCAGAAAGGGTTTACGGTGAATAATCATGATTGAACATGTAAAAGGATTTTTAAAAAAATATTGGAAAACTCTCGTATTCTACGGCATTGCCGGTATTATAGGTGGATACTTTGTAGGAATTTATCAGCTTGATGCCTTTCCCGAGGAAATCCGTCAGCAGATTTATGATCAGGGGTTAAACGACTTTACACTCGGCTTGGTTACTGCGATGCAGGCGGTTGGATACGGTGTAATTCTCGGAGCTATTGGACTTTTTCTCGGTGAAAAGATCGGTCTTGTCGACAGAGAAGAAAAGGCGGGTTTCTTTGGTCTTGTTTCCGCGGTAGCAGTAGCCGTCTTTGGCGGAATTTTGATTATAGTTCCCGACCTACTCGTCTTCGGCAAATATTCCGAGGCTATAATGAATTCCTACGCGGCAAAGCCTACTATAGATTTTATCATCGGTGCTGTGGTCTACGGCGGAGTTATTGAGGAAGTAATGATAAGACTATTCTTAATGACGCTTGTTGCCTTTATCATCAACTTCATCGTCGGTAATCGTGGATCTATGCCGAGTACCGCAACTCTCGTAATTGCCAACGTTATCTCGGCACTTGTCTTTGCTGCAGGGCATCTGCCGGCAACCTCGCTGCTATTTGGAATCACTCCCGTGATTCTTGTCAGATGCTTCCTTCTTAACGGAGGCATCGGACTTATGTTCGGTTGGCTGTACCGCAAGTACGGTATAGGTCACGCTATGGTAGCACACGCAGGCTGCCATGTTATCTCAAAGCTTATTTGGGTATTGTTTATATAAAAAAGAAAAGCTGTATCGAGCCACTATACTCGGTACAGCTTTTTAGATAAAACGAAAAGTATAATTTACAAAAACTCGCATAATCCGTCTAAAATCATACTCACGTTGTCTGTGGAATACTCAATATTTTTTGAATATAAAACGGACGATTTAACACCGCGATCATCCGAATTTACAACTTCTGTCAGTGCTGTAATACAGAGGGATGAACATAGAGCGAAAAGCACTCTCGCTCCGAGCGACATATCGTCTACCCCCTCTCTGACGTATCTGTGGGTAAAGTAGTAGAGAAGAGGGCGTAGCACATCTTCCCTCCTTAGGATATTGTCTATATTGACACCACCGAGTTTTTCTGTCAGCTTAGTCCAATCATTGGTCAGAGGCTCGCACCCCGCGAGTGTATCTAAAAAAGCGATGTAAAGCTTTCTTAGATCATCTGTTTCGGCGGGCGTGTATTGTAGCTTTGGAATTGCTACGTTTTTACGGCTTGTACTTGCTTCAAATGATACCTCGTCTGCAAAAGAAGCGTATGCAATGTACTTGCCCATCAGCTCGGTTGTATGTAGCTTAAAGATATCGTCAAAAAGATCGTTCCGTATTCTGTCGCTTATCTTTGCAAATTCATCCTCGTCGCGGTAGGGAATATCCCGTTCTATTTGCACAAGCTTTGGAATCTTTTTTAGAGAAAGAATTATTCTTGCCGCCTCTTCACAACCGAGTCCAAGTCCAGCCTCATATCCGTTTTCCGAGACTCCGTAATACCTCGGATGCTCGTTACATATGTCGCATAAATACCCTTCGCCAAGACCGTTTATAATTCGACAAAGCCCCCTTTCATCAAGAAAGGCACAACGGCCGTTTTTACCAAGAGGGAAGTACCCGTGTGAGGTTTTTTCGCGTATTTCTTGGCCAAGCGGAGTATCGAGAAACTCATATTTTAGCTTTGAATCCTCGTCAATGTCAATCTCCCAACCGATACAGCAACTATCATTGCACTTGTCTGCGATGCACCTAAAGGAGAGGAAATAATCGGGAACTTTGATCAGCATGTGTAGAGTCTCCTTTCTTCTTTCCCCTATATTTTAAACCTAATGTTGAAAATAGTCAATATTATTTTTTGAACTTACTTGCATTGGTATTATATCTGTGCTATAATTCACTTGTAAATGGACAAGGAGATTACTATGAGAAACTTTCTTCTGAATAACGTTTTACCTTTCTGGATGAAGCACGCAATTGATCGTGAATACGGCGGTCTTTACAATTATATTGACCGCGAAGGCAGAGTGTACGGCACAAACAAAAACGTGTGGTTTTCAGGTAGAACGATGTATACCTACTCGCTCGCCTACAACGAGCTTGAAAAGAATCCTGAATATTTAGAGGTTGCCAAGAATATGTACGGCTTTCTCCCCAAGTGCGAGCTTGACAGCACAGGCAGACTTCCGTTCATATCCGCCCGCGACGGCAGAGCGCTGGTTGTGAATGACGCCTATTTCAGCGAGACCTTTGCTGCAGTAGGCTGTGCCGAATACTATATTGCTACGGGTGATCCCGAAGTTTGGCAAAAGGCGGAGCAGTACTTTGACATAGCCTACGCTCTCTATAAGAAGGATCTCGCGAGAATACCAACGGACAATCCGCCCGTACCTGAAACCAAGGCGCTCGGACCTTCAATGATCATGCTTTCTGTCTGTCAGGTTCTTCGCAAAGTGAATAAGGAGAAGTATGACCGTATTGCAAAGGAGTGCGCAGACGAGATCTTGGTACACTTTATCGACGGAAAGGGTCTTCTTGAAAACGTCGGACTCGGCGGAGAATTTATAGATTCTCCTACGGGCAGAGAGGTAAATCCCGGGCACTCGCTTGAAGCAGCTTGGTTTCTTATGTCCGAGGGCGTGTATCAAAATAACGATCTTTACAAGCAAAAAGCAAAGAAAATTATCGATATCTCAATGAAGCTCGGCTACCGTGACGGAGGTATTATCGCTTTTTGCGACTGTGACGGAAATCCCCCCGATTATCTTGAGTGGGATATGAAGATATGGTGGCCGCAGTGCGAGGCTATCATTGCCAACCTGCTTTGCTATAACGTGTTCGGTGACGAAAAGTATAAGCGCGATTTTGAGGCTCTCAGAGATTGGTGCTTCGAGCGTTACCCCGATCCCGAGTTTGGCGAGTGGTTCGGCTATATGCACTACGACGGCACCGTTGCCAACAACCTCAAGGGCAACTATTCAAAGGGACCGTTCCACTTGCCCAGAATGCTCTACCTTATCGACAAGCTTGAGAGAGGCGAGAATATATGGTAAGCCGACAATTTATCTACTAAATTTCCAAGCGCCGATCAGCTCGCTGCATTTGGCGCACTTGTCGGATATATGACTGAGGTTGTAGACGGTAAATACGTTCACACCGATGTTGCTTACAAGAACACACAGTACGGTTATGATTTTAACGGAAAGACCGTCAGATTGATGGCAAACATCGACCTTGGCGACGAGGAAGATGCAAATACAAGTCTTATTTTCTATCCCATTGGTTACTATTACACCGACGATGAGAACAATGACGGTGTGAAGGGCGATTACTACAGTGCCGTGTCAAATTTCAGCGGTACATTTGACGGTAACGGACACACTGTTTCCAACTTCTATCAGGACACCTGGAGCATCAAGGGTGACTACGATGGCAATTACTACAAGGACGGAATGGGTCTGTTTGGTTACGTAAAAGACGGTACCGTAACAAATCTCACAGTTGACCATTTCAGCTCTGACGGTGAATTTACTCCCACGGGTGCGATTGCTGCATATGCTTGCAATTCCACCTTCACCAATATTGCTATTACCAACTGCAATCCCCGTGTTTACAACACCGGTAACGGCGGTATCGTTGGTATCAGCGGTAACAACGATGATCCCGACAGCTACAATCTCACCTTTACCAATATCACTATCGACACCACCAACAAGATAACCCCTCTTTAGGGCTCTTGGGATGTTGCTTGCGGCGGTCTTATCGGTATGTTCCACGGTGCAGGTCGCGCACATATGTCTATGGAGATAGCAGATATCCTAATTTCTTGATTTGTTGTTTAAAAAACACAATTCACAATCAGATAATAATTTGTTTGATTTTTAGTTAAAACCCTTTTACACGCGCTTTTGGGCGCGTGTTTTTTATTTTATATACTCTTATAAAAAACTCTGTTTATTTTATAACAATAATATTGACTTCTTAAAATATTTATGTTAATATGTTATTTGGCGAGGGTTGGGAAATTCTCGGTAAAAAATGAGTTTTTGATATAATAAATAATATAAAAGGAGTTATCAAAATGGCAACTTACAACAAGAAAACAATTGAAGACGTTGAAGTGTCCGGCAAAACAGTCCTTGTTCGCTGCGACTTTAACGTTCCTATGAAGGACGGCATTATCACCTCCGATAAGAGAATCGTTGGCGCTCTCCCCACTATCCAGTACCTTCTTAATAACGGCGCAAAGGTTATTCTTTGCTCACATATGGGCAAGCCCCACAGCATCCTCACCGAGGGCTTCGGTCTTACCAAGAAGGAAAAGAAGGCAGTTGAGGCTCTCCCCGCTGAGGAGCAGGCACAGGCTACCGCAGATTACCTTGCAAAGGCACTCGTTTCCGATAAGAAGAAGCTTACTCTTAAGCCCGTTTGCGCTCGTCTTAATGAGCTTCTCGGTGCAGAGCTTGTAACCTTCGCTGAGGATATCGTTGGCGAGGATGCAAAGGCTAAGGTAGCAGCCCTTGAGCCCGGCCACGCAGTTCTTCTTGAGAACACCAGATTCGACGCTCGCGAGACCAAGAACGGTGCAGATCTTGCAAAGGCTCTTGCTGATTACGCAGACCTCTTTGTTAACGATGCATTCGGTGCAGCTCACAGAGCTCACGCTTCTACCGCAGGCGTTGCTGATTACATTCCCGCAGTTTGCGGCTACCTCATTCAGAAGGAAATTTCCGTAATGGGTAAGGCTCTTCAGAACCCCGAGAGACCCTTCGTTGCGATCCTTGGCGGCGCTAAGGTTGCTGACAAGCTCAACGTTATCGACAACCTTCTTACCAAGGTTGATACCCTTATCATCGGCGGCGGTATGGCTTATACCTTCGCAGCTGCACAGGGCTACGGTGTAGGTAACTCTCTTCTTGATGAAACCAAGCTTGATTACTGCCGCGAGATGATGGCAAAGGCAGAGGCTAACGGTGTTAAGCTTCTTCTCCCCATCGACTGTGCAGTTATTTCCGAGTTCCCCAATCCCATTGATGCTCCCATCGAGGTTGACTACGTTGACATAGATAGCATTCCTGCCGATAAGGAAGGCTGCGATATCGGTCCTAAGACTGCGAAGCTCTTCTCCGATGCAGTTCTCTCCGCTAAGACCGTTGTTTGGAACGGACCTATGGGCGTATTTGAGAACCCCACTCTTGCAAAGGGTACTATCGCAGTAGCTCAGGCTCTTGCAGATAGCGATGCGATCACCATCGTAGGCGGCGGCGATTCCGCAGCAGCATGCGAGCAGCTCGGCTTTGCATCCAAGATCACTCACATCTCTACCGGTGGCGGTGCATCCCTTGGGTTCCTTGAGGGTAAGGATCTTCCCGGCGTTAGCTGCCTCCTTGACAAGTAATTTTTGGATATAATCGCCGTTTTCGCCCAAGCTCGCAATAGTAGCGAAGCGGCGTGAGCGTGTTAAAAAACAACTGAGTGTTGTTTTTCCGCGAGCGTGATCGAGCCGCAGCGAGACTTCTATTGCTTCGGGACGAAGAACGACAATTCTATCTCAAAAATTCCATTGCCAATAAAACAGCAAATTAGCTGTTTGCTCGATAAATAATCTCGCAACGTGATATGTATTGCATACGTGATATTCTGCGACAGCCTGATAGCTGTCGCAGAGTGATATGCGCCTTTTGGCACGTTAAAATGTAAATAAACAAAGAAAAAGTACAATAAAAGGACACGAAAATATGAGAAAATACGTAATTGCCGGTAACTGGAAGATGAATATGACTCCCAGCCAGACCAAGGCATTCATCACTGAGCTTGCTCCTATGGTTAAGGATCTTGACAAGTGCGACATCGTGCTTTGCGTTCCTTACGTAGATATTGCTACCGCAGTTGAGGCGGCTGCAGGAACCAACATTCATATAGGCGCAGAGAACGTACACTTTGCAGAGAGCGGTGCATACACCGGTGAGATCTCGGCATCTATGCTTAAGGAGATCGGCACCGAGTACGTTGTTATCGGTCACTCTGAGCGCAGACAGTACTTCGGTGAGACCGATGCCACCGTAAACCTTCGCACCAAGGCAGCTCTTGCTGCAGGTCTTAAGCCTATTCTTTGCCTCGGTGAGGTTAAGGAGGAGAGACTCTCCGGCATCACCAACGAGGTTGTAAGACTTCAGACCAAGCTCGATTTCGCAGGCATTTCCGCTGAGGATGCTAAGAAGGTTATTATCGCTTACGAGCCCGTATGGGCAATCGGCACAGGCCTTACCGCTACTCCTGAGCAGGCAGATGAAACTTGCGGAGTTATCCGTGTGTGTATTGCTGAGCTTTACGGAGCTGAGGTTGCAGAGGAGATCATCGTTCAGTACGGCGGATCTATGAACGACGGCAACGCAGCTGAGCTTCTTGCAAAGACAAACGTTGACGGCGGTCTTATCGGCGGCGCATCCCTTAAGACGGATAAGTTCACCGCTATCGTTAAGGCGGCTAATGCCTGATTGATTTAAAATAATTTGTCAGATGTTTTTAAAAAGCGTTGCATAACTGCAACGCTTTTTCTTTACATAAAATGTATAAATGCAAATAATTGTTGTCATATTACTTATTTTAGCACTTTACAACTCTTTAATCCTATTTATACACTCATCGCATATTTGCATTTTTTGATTCTCGTTTATATCGCACCCACAGAGCTTGCATACATTTTTTAAGGGGGATATTATTATGAGCCTTCCTTTCTTTGAAATTGATAAACTGTCATTCGCACAAATACCAAGCTGTCTTCTATAGGAAATCGGAACAACTATTCTTCCAAGATTATCTATTTTTAAAATCTTCATATTTTACCTCTCTATATCTAATGTATACATTAGATCATCTGTACGTCTATGTGCCAAGATGTAAATTTATTTATAATGTATCTAACCGAAACATTAGATAATTTGGAGGTGGGATGATGAAGCTTCGTATCCTCGATATACTCAAAGAAAAGGGAAAGACAAAGTATTGGCTCTATATTCAGCTTGGGCTTAGTTATCAGAATTTTAACAAGATAGTTAACAATGAAACAAAGAGTATAAAGTTTGAGAATCTCAAGGCGATCTGTGATATTCTGGAATGCACGCCTAACGATCTCTTTGAGGAATATTGTGTAAAATAAAACACCCCTGTATCTGTATAATACAAATGTACTTGAGCGGACATTGATAAAGCGAGATTTTTCTTCTCGCTTTTTTATTTTATCGTTGTTTACCTATTGATTTTTACTTATTAAGATGTTAGAATGGGTAAGAAATGATATCCAGAGGTATATGTTCCTATGCTTAAAAACAGGTACAATAAAAATGGAATAATAGCTCTTTGCTCGCTTGTTTACTTTGTCAGCTATTTTTCGCGCAAGGATTTTGCCGCCTCTATGGCAGGCATGATCTCTGATGGCGCAATAGGGCGTGCAAATGCCGGGCTCGTGGGCACGATGCTTTTTATTTTTTACGGGGCAGGGCAGCTTGTCAGCGGATATTTAGGTGACAAAATTAAGCCCAAATATTTGATAGTAATCGGACTTTCTGCAACGGCGGTGTGTAATGCGCTTATGCCGGTAATTCCCGAGGAACTTATGATAGCGGTTTGGGGCATCAACGGTCTTGCTCAGGCTATGCTTTGGCCGCCTATCGTTAAAATTCTCTCTTTGCACCTCGATCACAAGACCTTTGTTACTGCCAATCTTGTGGTTACTTCTGCCGCTCACGTTGCTACGGTGCTTTTGTACGTATTTGTTCCGCTTTGCTTGACGTTTTTGAGCTGGCGCGCGGTATTCTATTTTGCATCAGTCCTTGCGGCTTGCTCTATTGCGGTTTTCGTAATTATGCTCAGCGTTATTTTACCTCGAAATTCGGATTCCTCTTTGGTAGAGAAGGAGCTTGCAAACCCCGATGCCCATAATTGCGGAACTGCCGCTCGCGAGAACATTTTTTCTGTTTTGAAACGCTCGGGTGTAGTTACCGTTTTTGTATGTATTATAGTGTGCGGTTTTTTACGTGACGGCATTGAATCCTGGCTTCCGACACTGTATTCCGAGGCTTTTGGCAGGAATGCCTCCGAGTCGACTCTCCTTTCAATAATATTACCTATCTTTTCGATAATCAGCATCTCTATTGTCACTTCACTGCATAAGCGCAAATCCTTTAATAATGAGGTAGTCGGTGCCGCAATTTTGTTTGGCGCGGCATTGTTTTTTGCAGTACCGCTTGCATTCTTTGTAGTTATGAATGGCAGAGTATTCGGTATAATCTCGTTGATTCTTACCGCCCTGATTTGCGCGGCAATGCACGGCGTTAACTTTTTGCTTATATCCTGTCTGCCGGGAAGATTTGCATCTATAGGCAGATCCGCTACCGTCAGCGGAGTATGCAACAGCTGCGTCTATATCGGTGCGGCTATATCCACGTATGGCATAGCACTAATTTCGGAGAAAATGGGATGGCAGCTTACTGTCGCAACGTGGTGTCTTATTATCACTGTTGGCATTGCATTTGCTTTTATTTCACTCAAAAAATATACGTCTATGATAAATAAAGAGGATAAAGTCGAATTACAATAGTTAGAGAAATGTCTACGACAAATGTAATATTGTATAAATAAAGCGCGGGGGGTGAATCTCGCGCTTTGTTTTTTGCTTAATATAAGTAAATGACAATTATAGTTTTCAAATTTTAAGGTTAAATATGCGGTTTGCGTTAGAATACAACGACTTAACTGCTATAATCGGAGTAATTTGCATTATGCATTTTGCATTGGCGCATTGCGCCGCGGTTTTGCATTGCACAGCCCGTTTAACACTCCCCTTTGGGGAGGGGGGACCGTCGCAGACGGTGGGTGAGGTTTTTATTTAGCGCGTTGCACAACCTCATCCGTCACTCGCGTGGCTCGTGCCACCTGTCTCGTTGCGACTCGGTCAACTCAGGGTCTGACAGTTATCAACTGTCATTCAATACCCTCGGTTTCGCTTCGCTACCCAAATGGGAAGGCTATAAGGACAGTCGGGACGCCTGTCCCTACGGTTTGTGCTCCTCCACTTCATCTGCCGCAGCAGATTTCATCTCGCAGAGATTTCATCCGATTTATTGGATTTCATCCGTCTATGACGGATTTAATTGCAAGGCTCTGCCTTGCCAACCTGTCCCTACGGTTTGTGCCCCGTTCCTACCTTAATTTTCATTTT
>JAZRAE010000087.1:0-28992 GCA_045634385.1 Eubacteriales bacterium
CAGTCGAGGACGCCTGTCCCTACAAGTTGTGTTTCGTTCCAACCTTAACTCTTATCCAAAGAAATACTTCTCCACCGCGGCGCAGATATAGTGATATATCGGCAGGTGCAATTCCTGTATTTTGAAGGTCTCACACTCAGGCGCTATCACACATACGTCGGAGAGCTTTTTCAGTGCACCGCCGTCTCTGCCGGTGAGGGCAATCACCTTCATACCGATACCCTTTGCGACCTTAACTGCCTCGGCAACGTTCTTGGCGTTACCCGATGTGCTTATCGCGATAAGGACATCCTCCGCCTTACCAAGCGCGAATACCGACTGAGCGAACATAAGCTCGGGATCTACGTCGTTGGCAAACGCGCTGTTCAACGCATTGATCGAGGTAAGCGATATTGCAGGCAAACCCATCTGCAGCTTATCAAGTACCGCACCCTCAAGCTCGGGTGAGCGTGCGCGCATTCTCTCCTTCAAATCATCACTTAACGGTCTTTTCAGAAGAAATCCCTTCATAAGCTCACCCACGATATGCTCGCAATCTGCCGCGCTGCCGCCGTTACCGGCAAGAAGGAGCTTTCCGCCCTTTTCATAGCAACCGATGATCATATCCTTTGCCATATCTATATCCTCACGGCACACCGCCAAGGACGGATATCTTTGTATTAACTCATTTATCATAATATCTCCTTTACAAAAGAGCCGCCGCAATTGCCGCATAGTCACCGACACTGTCGCCAAGCTCGGCAGTTACGATCTCGCACACCTCAAGCGAGGGGGCAAGCGCCTCTTTTTTAAGTTCTTTCTCCATAGCATCACGAAGAAGCGCACCGCTCCTCGCAAATATACTGCCTATAACTATAAGCTCGGGGTTAAGGACGTCCACGATAATAGAGAGCCCCCTACCGAGCCGCTCACCCGATATACGGTAGACCTCAAGTGCGGTCGCATCACCTTTAAGTGCCGCCTCGGCAACAGTACCTGCATTCACGTCTTTTTCGGTCATTCCCTCTCGATAATAAAGAGGTGTCACACCGCTTATGAGCGCCTCGTGAGCCTTTGCCCACGCGAGCTTGGCGATACCGCCGCCGCTGCAGAACCCTTCAAAAGAGCCTGCCTTACCAAATCCGACCGGTCCGTCAGTATCAAGTCGTATATGTCCAACCTCGCCCGCATTACCGTTAGTGCCTCTGTAGAGTCTGCCGTCAAGGATAAGCCCTGCGCCAAGACCCGTGCCAAAGGTGAGGAACACCATATTGCGTTTCCCCCTGCCCGCGCCGAATTTCCACTCGGCAACAGCACACGCATTGGCATCGTTCTCAAGGTGTACGGGCACGCCGTAATGCTTACAAATAAGCCGTTTTATCTCAACACGCCCCCACCCCGGAAGGTTCGGAGGGCCTAATATTACACCGCTCTCGGAGTCAAGCGGACCGCCCGAGGATATGCCGATAGAGTCGGGCTTTCCATCAAGTATTCCGTCCGCCATAGAGATGAGTCTGCCGATCATTTCCTCGGGTGATACCGAGAGATCTGTCGGGCATTTTTCTTTTTTTAAGATGGTTACTTTTTCACCATCCCAAAGGGCGGTGCTGACAGCACATTTCGTACCGCCTATATCAAATCCAAGTATATACATTAAAATCCGTACCTTTCCATTACATCGCGATACTCATCAAGCGATATCGGTGGATTGCCGAGCAGATAGTGATTGAATCCGCTTTCCTCTCCGATACTCCACTCAAAGATGAGTATCTTTTGCTCGGAATAATAAAGCGGAAGTCTTGCTATCTCTGTGCTTGTGTTTGCCGCCGAGGTAAAGTCGCACTCATAAATTACGCTGTCGTCTTTAGAGTCCTTAACCGTCAGATGTCCACATTTTTCGGTCAACGTATCGTTGCAGGCGTAGATCGGCAGATGCCAGTTACTCAGCTCGTCAGCCGCAATCGTAAAGAGTGCCTGCGAGCGCTTGATGTAGGAGTACGCGAGCTTCTTATTAAAGTAATAATCCACCACGGCATCCGACATCTGCGGCCATCCGTCGAGCAGATTCCACCATATAATGCCGGTCTTGTCGGGGCGGCCGACACGCATGCGCTCGATAAAGTACTTCTTCGCCTCGGCCTGAGAAATCTGCGAGGCGAGAATATAATCCTCGGGATCGGTAGGAACAAATCCAAAGAGCTGTCTTACCTGCTTTTCCATCAGCATAACGCGAGAGTCGTTGCCCTTCTGATCCGAGGAATGGAGTATCCACTCGGGATTGTTTGTATACGGCCAAACCTTTTCCGGCGTGATAAATTTCTTTATGGACTCAAGCGACGGACAGCCGTGGTATCCGGTTTCGCTGACGAAGTGAGCTTTGTTCGCCTTATAGAAATCGCTCTTGAAGTAGTCGCGTGGGCCCCATAGGTGATCCTCAACAAGTCTTGATCCGTATACCTGCGAGCGCTCTCCTTCCGAATACATTTTCTCCGAAATAAAGGGAGAGGATGGAAGATAAGGTCTTTCAAGATCGTTATCTCTCACACACTGCGGAATAAGGGAGCGTGTTAAATAATTCTTATTTGGATCGTACTGAGGGAAGCAGGCGTCAACCTCGTTATCTCCTGCCCAAAGCACTATTGAAGGGTGCTGACGAAGCTTGCGTATAACCGAAGTGACCTCGTGTCTGAGATTTGAGATAAAGCTCTCCGTTTCGGGGTACTGACCGCACGCCATGGAGAAGTCCTGCCAAACCATAATTCCGTTTCTGTCGCAGAAGTCGAAGAAGGCGTGATCCTCGTACACGTTACCGCCCCAGCATCTGAGAATGTTACAGCCTATATCCTTGACGAAAACAAGAGCCTCAGAATATCTCTCGGCATCACGCGAATGGAATGCATCGAGCGGTACCCAGTTAGAGCCGCGGCACATAACCTCGACTCCATTGATAAGGAAGCGAAACATACCCGCATCCGAGCCGCTCGGCTCACGTCTGTCAAGCTTAACCTCACGCACACCGAAGCTTATCGTCTTTGTGTGAACGAGATTGCCGTCCTTGTATATCCTCGCTTCACCGTCATACATATTCGCTTCTCCGTAGCCGTAGGGATACCAAAGCTTTGGATTTTCTATGCTGAAATTCAGCACGCCCCACCTCTTAAAGACGGGAAAACGTTTTTTAAACAAGCTTTCGCCCGAGGCAAAATCAAGCTCTATCTCAACGCCGGAGATGTCATCATAATCGCTTTCCAAGGTGTAGAAGAAATTGCTCTCCCCCACCCTTGCGACAGCATAGCTCTGCGAGAAGTATATCTCGTCACGCACCTCAATTCTCACACCGCGCCAAAGTCCCGACGTCACCGCCTTCGGCATAATGTCCCAGCCAAAGGAGTGCGGCGGCTTTCTCAGGTACGATCCGTCGGGATTAATACTGAGAAGCGATCTCATCGGATAGTCCTGCTCTCTTGCAAAATTCATTGCAGAGCGTATATGTACGGTGAGCGTGTTCTCGCCGTCACGAAGGAATCTGTCTATTCTGTATTCGTGAGAGATAAGCGCGTTTTCGCTCTCTCCTATAATCTCTCCGTTGAGATAATAGTCTGCAAGACAATCAACGCCTTCAAACACCAAATATACGTTATTTTTAACACGGGGGCACTCAAAGCTCACCTCGTACCACCATTCGTAGCCCTCATATTTCTCTGCTTCCTTTATATTTTCTCCCATATAGAGATCTGCAGGCAAATACCCCTCTCTCGAAAGATCAAGCTGTACACATCCCGGCACCTGCGCCTTAAGCGTCAGCATATCGGCGGAGTCGGAGCCTTCCTTTCCGCCTCTTAAATTCCATATTCCGTTTAGTGAGATTGTTGTCATTGTTATACCTCTGATTTTTTGTTAATGAAGCATTTGCTGCGCAAATATGAAGTGGCAACTGCGTTGCCATGAAGCACTCACATTTGTTCGTATGAAGCGAAGCGCACTCTGACCTCTCCGTGTGGTGAAGCCACGCTTCATAGCCGAAGGCTGCTTCATTTTTAATGCACCTGTAAGGTGCGCTTCATTTATCGCATTCTGCGCACAAGCTGCCAAAATGCGATAACCCCCGCCGCGGCGACGTTTAATGAATCCACCTCGTTGGACATTGGGATCATTACCGTATAATCACTCTTTTCAATAGTCATCTTGGATAAGCCCGTACCCTCCGTGCCGAGTATCACAGCAATCTTGTCTTCGCTCATCAGGGCGGGATCGTCAATATTTACGGAATCTTTAGTCAGAGCCATTGCTGCAGTCTTAAAGCCATGTGCGTGAAGGAGGTCTATACCCCTCTCTCGCCAATCGTTGTGATCTTCACCGATTACGCCCCAAGGTACACGGAATATAGTGCCCATACTGACTCTAACCGCACGGCGGCAGAGCGGGTCACAGCAATCGGGGGTGACAAGCACCGCATCAACACCGAGAGCGGCGGCAGAGCGGAATAATGCGCCAATATTCGTAGAGTCGGCTATAGTCTCAAGCACGGCAACCGTACGCGCACCGTCAAGCAACTCTTCAAGGCTCTTTGCCTTAGGTCTTCTCATTGCACAGAGCGCACCGCGTGTAAGAGCAAAGCCCGTAAGCTGCTCTAAAACGTCCTTTGTAGCCGAATAAATCGGCACGCCCCTGCACCTTTTTATAATTTTCTCTACTGCACCATTGATTAATCTTTCATCGGTCAATAGAGCTATAGGCTCGCATCCCGAGTCAAGAGCTACCTCAATAACCGTCGGACTTTCAGCTATAAAAACGCCCTTTTCGGGTTCTAATTTTGAGCGAAGCTGCGCACCTGTAAGCCTAACGAAAATATCAAGTCTCGGATCGGAGAAATCCTCTATTCTTATTATTTCATCCATTATTCCATCACAACCTTAAATTCTTTTTCTCCCACGCCAAGGGTAAAGTCGATCAAATAACAAGTGCCCTCTGCGGCCTCTTCGGTATTTACCTTAGGCGTTGCATTGTCAAAGTAAGTAAAACGGCACTCGCCAATCTGTATCTCGCCGTCGGAAATCAGCTCGGGCTTAACGTAGGTGACAAATCTCTCAACAATGCTCGTACCATCTCCGACATCAAATACATCGGTAAGAGCCACTCTATCGTCGTTCATTTCAAAGCTCCGTTTGACGGACCTTACCTTATCTGTGTCGTAAGCTCCCGCAATATCCATAGAGAAGCGTCCCTTCTCATATACTACATCGCGCGCTGCGGCTTCCCTGCCCACAAACTGATACTTACCGTCAATTATCGGCACGCTGTGACTGCGCGAGGATGGCTCAAATATATCGTACCGCTCGGATGAGAAGTACTGTCTTGTGTATATGCCCGATCCGACGTCCATAAGGAGCTGTTTACCCCCCTTGGCAAAGATAAATGAACCAACGTCGTTGTGATTATGCATCTCGGCATTATGTCCTGCCTTGGCGGCAAAGCCGTACTTCACCGTGCGTTTAGTAAGCCAACAGGCATTGGCGGCATATTCTTCAAAGCACGCAGTACTGTCTGCGGGGTTGTTGTAATACTCATCCACGTGCCATATAGCAGCAAAAAGGCGAATACAAAGTCTGCCGCATTCCATATCATATGAGCCGTATTCGGGCGAATAAATCAACACGTCATCGGGGTATTCACTCTTTAAGCGGTGCATAACACCAAAGGTATACTCAAGCTGTCGGTTGCCGTCGGCAAAGCTCACCGATGCCTTTCCCGAGAGGAACATCTTCTGTGGGAAGGCGGCTATTGCACGCATCTTTTCACTCTTAAATAGATCTACACGTCCGCCCGTAAAGGTCTTAATCATATCCGCAAACTGGACGAAGAAGCTGACTCCGTAAGCCCAATATCCGCACCCCTCGGTACAAATACCGTCATCGGCAAATCCGTCAAGGAAGCCCGACATAGCCCTAAGAAGTCTTTCTTCCATCTTTGCATCAAGAAGATCGGGGCGCATCAGCATCATCGTGCATCCGACAGAACCGGTGCATACCGCCGTCCAATTAGTGTGTCCTGTTTCCCACCATCCATAGCACTCGCAACCGGTTATGGTATCAAATATTCTTCTGTCAATCTCGGTACGTATTCTGTCGCGGATAAGAGGATCGAGTCTATCAGCAAGAAGTGTATCTATAAGCGCAAGATAAAAGCCCGTTTCCGAAGCGAAGAGGTCAACGCGCGTGTTGTCGTTCTCATCCCTCTGCCCCTGATGTGCAGGCAAACACCAAGTGTACTCGTCCAGAATAGCGAAGATAACGTCCTGCAGCTTATCAATGTAAAGCTGCTCCTCGGGATAAATCAAGGAAAGGATGAGGACGTGTTCAATAAAACGCCTTCTCGCAAAGTAAACGTCCTGATACTCTTCTCTGTCGCCGCTCTCCCAGAAGAGCTTCCACTTGGAGTAAGTGAGCACCGGAATAACAAAGTCGCGTCCCTCTTTTTCCCAATACTCCTCGACTTCATTTATATATCTTTCAAATTCTTTTTTATTCTTAAGTCCCACCCAGAATTCCGGGTCCTGTCCTCTTCCTAAAAGCTTCATATATCCTCCTAAGTCAGCAGATAAACGATTGATAACAAAAGGCAAAAGCCCTGTTCTTATGCTAATTATAACACACGCGTATGTGAAATACAAGCATTTTAATATATAAGAATATGATATTGTATCTGTGCGACGTATAAAGGCTATCTGTCAGTATAGCGCATCGTCATAGTATACAGTATAACGAAAGGCGTAATACACCATATTAATGCGCCACAAAAATGCCACAAAAATGCGATAACACAAAAAAACTCTACACGCACCGGGGTAAAAACAAAAAAAGAGGAGGAAATCAATCCCCCCTCTTATTCAATGTGCCGGGCATAATTTATGTCACGGGCAATTTATGATAAAGCCAATTCATTGTAATCAAGATTAGCTTACTCAAATCTAAACACCTCAACGAGCTTCTTCTGCGCTCCGTTAGGCTCCATTTCAAGCTCAAGTATATCATCCATATACTCGTTCCATCTGTCAATTACAGGGCTGTTCGCCTGTACCTTAGCGGCAAACTCAACACCGTTCTTGCACTCATAGTATCCGAACAGCTCGTCGCCAACGTTCCATATTGAGTAATTGGTAATGCCCGCCTCGTGGAGCACCTCCTTCATCTCGGGCCAGATCTCATCGTGACGGCGCATGTATTCAGCGATATCCCCTTTTACTCTGCCCTTCCATGCGTATCTTTCCATATTTTTATATCTCCTTTTAAAAAAGTTTACTTTTTCACGTTCGCAAAGCGAACATATCTCGTGCCAAAGGCACATATCGCGCACCGTAAGGTGTATACCGCATACGCATCCTGCGAATATATCACGTTCGCAAAGCGAACATCAGAGGTTCCCCTTAAAGAAATTGATTGCGTTAAGTCCTGCGATTTTTTCCACTATCCCCTCGGAGTATCTTTCAAGCAGGATGTCAACGAGTCTGTCGTGTATGCTCTCGTTTTCATTAAATCCCTCGGGATATTCCTCTACTCCGTCAATATCACAGCCAAAGCATAGCACATCCTCGCCAAGATTTTCAAGAGCATAATCAACGTGGCGGTATATGTCACTCTTATCCGCCCTGCCGGAATCATTGAGGAAGGCGGGGTAAATATTAAGACCTATAATTCCTCCGCGATTTGCAATTTTCTTTGCCATATCAAGAGTAAGATTTCTCGGACTTGCACATATATCGCGGAAGTTGGAGTGAGTAGCAATCACGGGGTATGCCGTGCGCTCCATAACCTCATAAAATGACTTATCCGACATATGAGAGACGTCGATTATAATGCCGTAAGCCGAGAGAATATCCACCATCAGCCGTCCTTCATCGGTAAGACCGAGATCCTCTTTATCCCAGGACGAGGTGGCAAGCTCGTTTGAATCCCAGCAAAGTCCCATAACACGTAAGCCCATACGGTAAAGTGTATCTATCTCTGTTGAATCAGACAAAAGTCCGCCTCCGCCTTCAATAGCAAGGATGGAAGAGCGCATACCGTGTTCGATTGCATAGTTAAGCTCCTGGCAATCCCTGACGGGCAGAATATCAAGCCTCTGGCACTCCGCAATGTACATATCAAGAAGGCCAAACACCTTTTTTCTTCTGTACTCGGGCGGCATTCCGTCCTTGGGTACGAACTCGGCAAAAAGCTGCAGCTGAGGATGTTTAGTAGAGAGATTATGCGAGTTTATCAAGCCTCTTTCCGAATTGACGGTGAGCAGGCTGTCGCAATGAGTATCTACAATATACATAAATTACCCCTGCAAAAAAGATTACTAATATTATACAATAATATGTGCTCGGTTGTCAATTACATTTTCCACCTTAGGATAATACGGGAGAAAAATATAAAGACCAAAAATTTTAAGACTCATATAAAATACTGCGAGAAGTGAAAAAGAGCGCTCCGCCCGGGAACGCTCTTTCTGTATTAATTATGAATCGAAGTCGAGTGATTTGACAATGTCAATGCACCATAGGTGCAATTCATGGCGAAGCCAATTCATGCGCCTTTGCGCAATTCATTGTAATCGCATCCGCGATTACTCAATAGTCATATCAATCTTGAATCTCATGATCTTACGAAGGGTGTTCTTTGGGAACTCATCCTCACGAACCTTGAGAATACCTATCTTCTTGTAGGGTACTGCAGTGAGGTTGTACTCATCAACGTACTTCTTGAGGTGTGCGTGGATATCGGTAACACCGTTCTTCTCTATATAATCCTTATCGGGATAAACCTCTGCAACGATAGTGTTGTACATAAGGCCTCTCTTGCTCTGTCCCTCGTATACAACGATATCGATAACACCGGGAACTGCGATGAACTCA
This sequence comes from Eubacteriales bacterium, assembly GCA_045634385.1. GTDB lineage: Bacteria > Bacillota > Clostridia > Oscillospirales > CAG-272 > UBA1740. The sequence goes on from JAZRAE010000087.1 coordinate 8,876, forward strand.
GCCTCGATCTCCTCGGGATAAACGTTCTTACCGTTGGAGAGAATGATGAGATTCTTCTTACGTCCTGTTATGTAGATCTCGCCGTTCTCACCGAGCTTACCGTAGTCACCCGTCTTGAAGTATCCGTCGGAAGTGATCGCATCAGCGGTAGCTTCCTCATCCTTGTAGTAGCCGAGCATTACGTTAGTACCCTTAACCCAGATCTCACCCTCTCCATCCTCATTGGGATCGCTGATGAGAACCTCGTTTACGTCACAAGCAGGTCCTACGCTGCCGGGGATAACGTCGTGAGAGTGGTTGCACGCGATGATCGGTGCGCACTCGGTGATGCCGTAGCCGTTAAGAACCTCGATACCGACACCGTCGAAGAATGAGAGTATCTCCTGGTTGATGGGCGCGCCGCCGCAAACAACCATTCTTACCTCACCGCCGAATGCTGCAAGAACCGCCTTAAAGAGCTTGCGGCGAAGATCGATGCCGATCTTACGGAGAAGATTAGAAATCTTGATCATGGTTGCGATAAGCTTTTCCTTGCCCTGATCCTTGATATTAGCCATTATCTTACGGTAGAATGTTTCAAGGTAAAGAGGAACGAGAACTATATGGCCGGGAGTCTGCTCCTTAAGCTCCTTCTGTACGTATCTGATACCAGAAGAAATGTAAACCTCACAACCGATACAGTTGTGACCGAGGATACTTACGGTAGAACCGAAGGTGTGGTGAGGGGGAAGAACACCAACCGTCTTGAAAGTGAAGTCGATGTGCTGAAGGGGTGCAGCGATATCGGTAAGAATGTTCTTATGAGAGAGCATAACGCCCTTGCCTTTACCGGTAGTGCCCGAGGTAAATACGAGAAGCGACATCTTATCAACATCGATAGGATTGTTGTAATATACCGAAGAATCCTTGTTAAACTTAACACGTCCCGCCTCTACAAGCTCATCTACAGTTCCCTCTCCGTACTCAAGAGTGATGGGATCCGAACAACCTGTAGCCTCGGAAATTGCTCTGCCCTTTGTGATAATATCTCCGTCACAGAATACAAAGGAGATATCCGCTCTTGCGCCTGTATCAGCAAGATCCTTCTCAAGCCACTCCTTGTCAAGGGGAACGAGAACACCGCCCGCAGCCAAGGTAGCGTAGTAAACGAGTACCCAGTGATAAGAGAGCTTGCCGACAAGGGCAACGTGCTTACCCGATATACCCCTTGAAATTAACTCGGTTGTAAGAGCTCTCACGTCGTCGCGAAGCTCATCATAAGTCTTTTTCTGAACCTCCTTGTCGTGAGGCTTTATGCGGTAAGAGTAAGCGGGCTTACCGGAGTAAATTTCACCGATATCCTCAATAACCTCTCTTATGTTTAAATATACTTTCTTTTCGTGAATAGGCTTTTTCATTTTTTCTATCCTTTCATATAAACGTTTTTATATAAAATGTGATTGCTAACTTATTTTTTAGATGAATTATTCCTTCTTGCCCGAAGTGATATTTGCAAAGTTTTTGTAGAGCTTTTCAAGTGTTGAGTAGAAACCTTCCAACTCCTCTTCAGATATCCCCTCATCTGCCATAGACTGCACACGGGTAGCCTCCTCGGTTATCCTTTCCGCAAGCTCTATACCCTTTTGAGTCAAGGCTATGCGCGCGTTGTAATTACGCGTCTTGCCGGTATCCTCACTCTTAATGTAACCACTCCTCTTGAGTGCTGCTATCTCGCGCGAGACGAGCGAACGGTCCACCATGCTAACAGCGGCAATCTCTGCAGCGGTAAGTCCTTCGGGATGCAGGGACAGCTCATATATCCAGAAGACGTGCACACTCTTTATACCAAGATACGGAGCGGTATCAACCTTGATCTTGCTGATGCTCTTGTGGATGCCGTCAATAAGCAGTGTAAATTTTTCGAATCTTACAGCTTCCAATTATCCGTTCCCCCTTTTTTAGCTCGCGTTTTAATGTCCGCCTTGCGATATATCGCATTGCCGCACCGCGGCAATATACAGCGTGCAAAAATGCACATATAGCATCTATCTCGCAGAGATATATCTCTTTTGTTTGGAAAAGCTAAACCGAGTTAAAAATGTTTACTTGTCAACTTCTCCATCTTTCATTATATCACACTCTTGTTGATTTGTCAACTTTTTAGTCAAAATTTGTCCCGTGCGTCAAAAACACCACCTCGAACACCCAAAAATGTCTCAAAAAACACCTTATAATACCTATTTTTGTGATCAGCCACCCACTTTCCGGTATCACACGCCCAAAAAGCAGGAACACCTGCCCGCTTTTCGGTATCACACGTCCAAAAATCGGTAGGGGTTGACCAAAAAGCAATACCACCACTCCAAAAAGTGGTATTCCCCCCATCAAAAACCGACCGACCCCTATACCCAAAATCGGTATCTAAAATATAGTAAGAATAATATAATACAAAATATAGTACAAAGCATATTAAAAGAATAGTTCAAAAAATAAATCAAATAATAAATCAAATAAATTTCAAAATATAGTTTTATAGCGACCTTGTCGCAAAATAAACACTTCGTGTTTTGAAAAGGCGAAGAGAATGAACGTTTTTCATTCAAGTCCAAGAGCTCTACGCCTTTCACTCTTTCTAAATTCTTCCATATTATCTCTGTAGCGGTTCTCAAAAGCAAACATCTCACAAGTCGGCAGAGCCTCTTCATTTATGTGATAAACCGCTTTTGTAAATTCACCGTAGGATTTATACTCCTTGATTATCAAACCTTTTTTCTCAAGTGACAAAAGAGCATTGTCAATTGTCGTTTTGCCTGCATTGCACCAATTCTGCAAATATCGTCTCGAGCCGGTAAATCCACAGCTTGTGGATTTGTATATAGCAAAAATTATAGCATACACAAGCAGCTCGGTTTTCTCAAGTCCGAAATCAAGTATCATAAATCCCCAAACGATTACAAATTGTTCTCTTTCAATAAGTGGGTTTTCTTTAATAAAATCTTTGCTTTTTTTACTTATTGCGCCTGACATTTTATTCTCCTTAACGATGTTTATCAGAGTCATCGTGCTATCGCGAATCGCCGTTTTTCTTCTGTAATCCCATTATAAATCGTACACGGGTAGCTTGTAAGTAGAGTACCCATCCAAAATTTCTTGTCGAGACGTGTCGCGGGATTGTTGAAAGTTAATAAAAAAGCGCCCCATATTCGGGGGTCGAAAAACGGTAAGGTTATATAGCGGTATTTTAGTAGTGTATTTCGGACAAAAAGAAGGGGCTGAGTCATTAAGAATTCGGTCGAAGCAAGACTTTTTAGTGTAAAAATATGCAAAAGACGACCGAAATCTTAATGCGAAGCACCTTGGGGGCTTGCTTAATTTAGGATGGAAATCGGTGATTGACGAGTGAGAGGCGTACAAATGTACTTCGAGCGAGGAAACGCTGATAGAAAAGAGTATAGGGCTGAAAATCACGAGGATTTTCAGCCCTTATTTAATGAAATATGCTTAAAGGAGCCACTCATTCAAGATTCTACCACTCTTTTTCGGTTACGCCTAAATGAAGCACCTTGGGGGCTTGCTTAATTTAGGATGGAAATCGGTGGCTGACGAGTGAGAGGCGTACAAATGTACGTCGAGCGAGGAAACACTGATAGAAAAAGAGTATAGGGCTGAAAATCGCGAGGATTTTCAGCCCTTATTTAATGAAGTATGCTTAAAGGAGCCACTCATTCAAGATTCTACCACTCTTTTTCGGTTACGCCTAAATGAAGCAGCCCAAAAGTGTCATATGATTATTTTTTGTACAGTTCCATAGGATCAACCCCAAGAATCTGCGCAATTGCAAAAAGCTCAATATCGGTTTCGGTACGAGAATAATCTTCTATTCTTGAAATAGAGCCGCGGCAAACGTAAACTCCAAGGAGCTCAAGCTTGTTGGATAGTTCCTGCTGGCTGATTTTCAGTTTTGTTCTCAGCTTTTTCAAATTACCGCCAATCAGATTTTTATTTTCACCGTCAATTATTCTTGCCATATTACACCCCACATATTTTTGTCTTGACATAGGACATTTTTATGATATACTAAATAAAAAAAACATCTTGTCCTATGATAAGACAAAATCAAAAATAGTAGAGATGTTTATGGAAAAAATAGGTGTTAAAAAAGATATGGACAAACTTGGACGGATTTGCATTCCGAAAGAAATGCGAAAGCTGTTCAATTTGGAAACAGAGGTCGAGTTGTATATAACAAAGGAAGGTATTTTACTCAAAAATCCGGAATATATCCTCATCGAGAAAGAGGACGCAAACACCCATAAATATTAATTGCGAAAAGCAATCCCAAAAGAAAATCTTAAACTAAATAACGAAGACAGAGTCAACAGCGTGATGTCCTTAGAGGACGAATCACGCAACGAAATCCGTCTATGACGGATGAAATCCACAGTGGTGGATGAAATCGCGCGCGATGAAATCCTGCTTCGCAGGGTTATAGTTAGTGGGATTGGATTTCAAGACTAAACTCATTTTGTTTAAGAGAACAGAGTCATCGGATAACAACCTTTGGCTCTGTTCTTTTTTTGTTGTGTTGAAAATTAAAGTGGTGGAATTGCGATGCAATTGGTAGAGACAAGCGTATAGGTATGCGCAAATGAAAAAGACGGATGAGGTTTTATCCCCCTTCGCAGGGAGCCTTGACAAGCCTTCTCCAGTGGGAGAAGGCTAAAAACAACTCGATACAAGCCGCTTAAAGCATAATTATGTTAATTATAGTTGTCTTTTTATGTAGTTTTTGTGTTCTTATTCATTGCGTTACGTGGCGGAGAGCCGAAATGTTTTTTAAACGCTGTGCTAAAGTAGTTTTGGTTAACAAAGCCGAGCATGGCGCTGACGTTCTTGATCGGATGCCCTTTATTCAGCAGATTGAGCGCCTCCTGCATCTTCATAATGTTATAGTATTTCATAACGCCCATACCCATATATTCGTGGAAGAGCCTCTCGATATACGGCACGCTCATAAGGGTTGCTCTCGCCACGTCAACGGTCGTGATCTTGCCGTACAGATTATCCTTTAGACAACTGAGCACCGCCGACAATTCGTCAGTGGAGGCGTTCGATTCGACCGATGATATAGTCTCGTTTTTGAATATTACCTCCAAGAGGAATATCTCTATTTTCTTTTTTAGTATTGCCGAGTCGATCTCGCGCTGCTTTTCGACTCCTCTGATCAGCGCTTTCATATCAGGCTTATCCAAATCTACGCTTGAGGCATCTGAGAGCGAAATCAGCTTTAGGCACTCCCTAAAGGATGAGGATATCCTCTTTATCTCATCAAGCTCCGATCGGCTAAGATCGTATACCCCTTTCGTTTTCGGAAACGCGGTAGCTGAAAACGACATTATCTGTAACGAGCATGCCTCATCATCATCGTTGCATATACTGTGAAACACACCCGGAGCATACACAAACATTTGTCCCTCGCTGATATAAAACGAATCGTTGTTTACGATCACTCGCGCCCTACCCTTATAGATCACGAAAGCCTCGTAGAAATCGTGGCTCTCCCCTATGAATCTGAAGCGCGGGGGCAACACATCCTCAAAAAACGTGTAAAACTCCTTTATCTCAAGCGGGTTTTCAATAGGCTGTCCTATATAAATAGAATTCATTCTCATATCACTTATACCTCACACCGTGTGTCCCGCATATCCGCCGAGCTACGCGATACTCAAGCGTAATATACGTTATGCTCTATATAAAATAGCGGTAATATATTAGAAATTGAAGATTTTTGTTTTAAAAATAGATTTACTTATAAATTCTAATGTGTTATTATGTATATAGAATTATAATGCATATTCCCTATGTTGTCAATAAGATAAGGTGATCCCGACGGAATCCTTTCGAGAACTACCGGTCAACAACCAACGATAAGAGCAATAACGCTCCGGTCATTATAATTCCAATAAGAAAACTCAAGAAAGGCGGATAAAAACATTGATCAATGCAAGAAAACCCGTTAGAGTGATATCACTGATTATCGTACTCACCCTACTGACGGCTTCGCTTTCCTTCGTTTCCATCGCTGAAGAGTCAGGAACAGTTACGCTTGTGACGAGCGCAAATTCTATCACTCAGGCGGCAATCGGCAACACCGAGGGCAACGATCTCAAAAGCACCGGCGGCAACTGGGTTCAGTACGAGCAGAAAAGCGATCCAAACGGTGACGGAGTTTACACCGACGGTGAAAAGCTCTCTACCACCATGCTTGACGCTTACGTAGTGACTGACGCGGGATCGAGTGATCCTTACGTCGTATTCAACGCGGGCGAGCATCAGGACGGCATGAGCTTCCAGAACGTGCAAAACACCTATACGGCTAAAAACAACGTATACCTCACCAACGATTCGTATTACGTCATTGAGCTCGACGTTGCGACGCTGTCGGACACAATAGAGAGCATCGCGCTTTCTCTGTGCAACAGAGATCCTAATCTCTCCGGCTTCCCCTTCGGCTCCAACGTCAACATAAAGGAGTTTGTCGACCTGACGGGTGAATGGATCCACTTCACCGTAGTCGGTGACATCGAGAGCAACAAGCTCCACATATTCGTCAACGGACAGTACGTGAGTACCACGGGCTACGCGTACAACACATCGGTTACCGGAGCTAAGACACCTGAGGAGTACGGTCTAAGAGCGAACGGTATGAAGATCGAGGTCAAATATTCTCCTGCCGCAAACAACAGCTTCATGATACTGAAGAATCAATCGATAGCAGTAGATAACGTATCCCGCCGCGATCTAATAGATTCGGAATCCATCAGCGAGCTTGACGCAATACTCGCGTCCACGGACAAGGATCTTACCGCTTGGTCTAAGTATCCTACCAACACCAGAGCAGGCACCTCACTCCCCGCTTACGTGGAGATTGACGGCGTTAAATATAACAATCTTACACTCGCGGCAAGAGTTCTCCGCGACTCACCCACCAAGGTGGTGAACGTCCTCTCAAACTTCCCGACGGCATTTATGCCCGATTGCGACTGTACGATCATCACCAACGGCTATGATCCCAAGATATGGCTCCCCGAGGGCTGCTATATGAACGAATCAGGCGGTACAATCACCGTTACCGGTAAGTTCAACGTCAACTCCTCCTCTTTCGGAACTGTAGGCACGTGGGACGTCACCTCCGCCGTAAAGGTGAACGATGCATCCAACGTTCTTAACAGCATCAGCTTTAACAGTATCGTGACAGGTCACGTGGAAGGCTCGTTGAACTCTTACGTAATGACCGATCTGAATACGCAGAACAAATACTGGGCATTGCATAACTACGGCGCGTCAGGTCCTTCTTTCCTCAATATAGTTTACAACCGACCTATCACGTATAAGCCCGACTTAGATCAGTACCTCGTATACGACTTCGATTTAGCGATACTCGGGTCGTACGATCCGAGCTACGTATTCCACTCCATAGCGCGCTCATCCGGCTCACTGTGTGGTGGAACGTCCTTCACTCTCTCGGGAATTTTCTCTTACTTCCCGATCGGAGAAATGAGGCACGTGACTATGGTTTACGACCTAAATGCAAACAAATCTTATCTTTATGTTAACAATACGCTTGCCGCAAGCTCAAGCACCGGTGTAATGAATTCCGCGACTTATACGAGTTGGAAGGCAGGCACGGTATCCGTAAATCAGGAGGCTATCCGCCTTCAGAACATCTCGGCAAACCAGGCGCTCGACAACGTATCGGTAAGATATATTACAAACGACTCCTCTCTTAAGAGCGCTCTCGGCTCGTCATTATCCACATGGGACAACGCCTACTACTCCTCGTCATACTCCTTCCAGACGATGCATCCCGCCGCAACCGTCAACGGTGAGAAGGTGTACTTTGAGGACGATATCGCGCCAAAGATTGCAGAGCCTCTCGGTGGTGACGGTTACCACAGAGTAGAGATCCTGAAAGAGCTTGAAAACGATCTTTACGTCAACTGCAATGCGATCATAGAGACTCACGGTCTGGCAAGCATCAAGGCTCCCGGAAATATGAACGTCACAGAGGACGGCACCTGCGTCACGGTTGAGGGCAAGGGTGATATGAGCCTCGTAACTACAGTAAAGCTTCCTTCTATATATCAGAGCGGAATGGTATTCCAAAGAGGTGAGCCGATAACCGTACGCGGTTACTGTGATTCTCCCGACTCACAGATAGAGGTAGTATTTGCCTCCACCACTCTTATCGCGACCACCGACGCAAATGGTGAATGGGAGGCAACCTTCCCCGCGATGAGCGCGACCACAGGACTCACTCTCACAGTAACTCAGCTCGGCACCGAGGATGGCAAGGAGCCTATCACTCTTGACGATATCGCGATAGGTGAGGTATTCCTGCTCTCCGGTCAGTCCAATATGGATTACAAGGTGTCCAATATGCAGGACTATCTCGAGCTTAAGGCCAATGCAAGCAACTACTCCAATCTGCGCGGATATCTTAGCGCCAACACCTATAGACACGGTGAGGACGGTATGGGTAACGGCAGCTGGTACAAGCTGACTGCAGATAATATCGCAGGCTTCCCCGCGACCGGATACGCTATGGCAACGATGCTCGCCCTTGAGCTTGGCGATGACGTGACGGTTGCAATAGTAGAGGCATCCTACCCCGGATCTACTATCAGAACGTGGATCGATGCCGATAAGTATATAGCAAAATACGGTGAGGATGCCGACGTCAAGAAGTACAGAAGCTATCTCGCCTTCTATGAGGCAAACGGCAGATGCCCCACCTCCAAGAACGACGTTTCCACATGGACAGACAAATGGACTCTCGCTATGTGCTACGATGCGATCATATCCCCTCTTAAAGGGTACAGAGTAAAGGCGGTAGTATGGGATCAGGGCAGCGGCGATCTCGGTAGATACAAGGAATACGCAGAGCTTTACAGACTCATGCAGGAAACCTTCAACGAGACTCTCGGCACAAAGGACGTGCCCTTCATAATGCACAACCTTGTTCCAAGAGCAGTAGCAAACTACAAGAACTTCCTTATGGCGCAATACGATATAGCGGCATCCGACGAGAACACCTACCTCGTGTCAATGGGCGATGAGGGTGCGGTATTCAACAGCGCGGAGTGGTCACAAAACCCCGAGCTCTCCTACGTATTCGTACACACCTCACGCAAGTCACCCATAGGCTACCGTGCGGCAAGCGTGATACTTAAGAATCTTTACGGCATTGATGCAGACGATACCCCGATGGTACAATCCGTCGTTGCAAACGGATCGTCCGTAACGGTCACTCTCACCGAGAGCGTGCTGATAAACTACGGCACAAAACCGCTACTGTTTGAAATCGCAGGAGCTGACGGCATATACTATAGCGCAGAGGCTGTGATCAATGGCAACACCGTGACTCTCACCTGTGACAAAGTGAGCGATCCTGAGTCGGTCAGATACGCCTATGCAGATTTCGTAATTGAGCTTAACGACGGAACGGTAATCGCAGCACCTAACGGTTACACGGGTTGCACGTTGACTCAAGACGCACTTACCATCGTTCTTTCCGACGGTACTACCTACACCGTCACCAAGGATGCGTGCGAAAGCATCCGTTCCTACTGCACGGGTAACGTTACCTCAGAGGCAGGCTCTCCGCTTCCAGCATTTGAATTGGAAGTCGGATATACTGCACCCTAAAGAAAGGAGTATATATGAAAAGAATACTTCCATTTATTATACTCGTATTAGCTTTATCCCTCTGCTTTACTCTGACGTCGTGTCAGATACTTGACTCAATAACGGGTAACAAGGGTGATGACACCACCGATACAGATAACAGTGATAACGGTAACACCGACACCGACGGCGGTAACGAAGATAACGGCAATACCGACACCGATAACGGTATCGGCGAAGGCGGTGAAGATAACGGAAACGATGATAATGACGACACCGTTGATCTTAGCGGCATAACCCTTGAGGATGCGACCTTCACCTATGACGGCACGAAAAAGACAGTAATGATAAGCGGCACTCTCCCTGAGGGAATCACCGTAGAGTATACCGATAATGTAAAAATCAACGCCGGCATCTACACCGTAACCGCGCGTCTTATTGACAATGGCGGCAAGGAGCTGAAGGTGCTGAATGCAACCCTTACCGTTAACAAGGCTACCTACGATATGTCCGCTGTTTCATTCAAAAACGCAAGCTTTTCTTACACGGGTGCCGAGGTAACGCCTAAAATTGAAGGAACTCTCCCCGAGGGTGTGAGCGTTTCGTTCACCTCATCTCCCGCAGTTATAAAGGAGATCGGTGAGTACAAGGTCACCGCAATCTTCAATGGAGACGCGGATAACTACAACGCGATTCCCAATATGACGGCAACCTACACCATAGCAAAGATCGGGCACGATGCTCTCGGCGTTTCCCTGCCCGACAAAAGCTTCTATTATAACGGCGAGGTGATCGAGCCTGAGCTCATCGGCACCTTGCCTGACGGCATCACCGCGACTCTTTCCTCTACCCCCGCGGTTATTAAAGAGGTTGGAGCTTATACCGTAACGGCAAAATTCTACGTTGACGGAGTGTACGGCGCGATAGCCGATATGACCGCCACCTACGTAGTTAAGCTGCCCGAGTACGCTCAGGGAAGCCTGAATTTCGAATTATTAAGTGACGGCACGTACGAGGTTGTCGGATACAACGGCACCGTCACCGACTTGGCTATCCCGTCAAAGTATCAGGGCAAGGAGGTAACGTCTATCAAATCCTCCGCCTTCGCGGATAATGAGGATATCACCTACGTATTTATCCCAAGCAGTATTACAAATATAGGCAACAAAGCCTTCAAAAATTGTGAAAAACTCGACACGCTCCTTATCTCAGGCGGAGTTAAGGTCATCGGAGCAGAGGCGTTTGCCAACACGGCTATAACCAAAATCACTCTCCCCGACTCTCTCGAGAGCCTTGGTAAGAGCTCGTTTGCAGGCACTCCTATGCAGTCTATGACTCTCCCCTTCGTTGGCGGTAGCAGAGTAACGTCCAACCCCTACGTCGGCTATCTCTTCGGAGCGCTCAGCTACTCCGGTAATGCGGCAAAGGTGCCTTCCACCCTCACCTCCATTACGGTAAGCGGCTCTGCAGGTAAGATTCCAGCATACGCCTTTTACGGCGTAGAGAGTCTCGCTTCCGTCACCGTAATGAGCGGCGTTAGCTCTATCGGCAACAGCGCATTCAGCGGATGTATCTCTCTTGACGAGGTTTACATCGCGGCTACAGTTACCGAGATCGAGGCGAATGCCTACGCGTTCAACTCTCCGTTCTTTGGAGCAAGCGAATCGCTTATGATAGTTTTAGAGGCAGCTCATACCGAGGAATTCGGCAGGTATTGGAGAAGCATTTCCGACAGCACCGAAGCATTCGTCGTTTACGGAAAGAGTTATGAGGATTATTTAATGAATAAGGATGATTACAGAAACCTTGATAGCACGGTCGCAACTCTCAACGGCATTTTCGTAGACGGAAGACCTCTTGATTCCTTTGCATCGGATATCCTGAATTACACTATATCCGTTGATATCAACAAGGGCTATCCTATAGTCAGCGCAATGCCAACCTCGGCGATATCCGAGATGGTGATCACCAACCCCACGGCTAAGAATTCCGGTATCGCTACTATCGTGGTAACGAGTGCGGACGGTATGACCGTAATTACCTATACCGTAACGGTTGAGCTTACAGGCACGTTTACAGGTCTTGAGTCCGAGGTTGTCGGCAAGGACGGCACTACCGGTACAGTCACCTTCGTCATAGACGATGGAAATCAGGACACCGCAATCTTCACAACTGAGATGATGGACAAGTACGGCAATCTCAAGTTTACCTACGCCATCCTCGCCAATCAGCTCGCTACCCTGCAGACCGAATACGATCCCTCAACCGGTAAGTACTACTACGTAACGAGTGACGGTAAGTACACCTACACGACTAAAGAGGACGTCGTAGCCTTCTGGGTAAACATTCTCACAAACTACGATACCGAGGTGATAAGCCATACCTATTCTCACGCCTTCTGGGGCAACAACGATGATGGCGGAGTGCAGAAATACGTGGATTCGAACGGAAACGTTCAAACCTCCGGCAATCTTCCCGTAGGAAGCGCAAGCGCAGAGATCTACGCATCAATACAGATCATCGAGGAGTTGCTCGGCATAAGAGCGGCTGCGCACGTAGTACCCGGTATCAGCGTTTCGACTACAGATACGACTGTTAACGGAGTCACCTACGAGACCTATTACACCTACTATCAGGAGCTTCTCAAGGAGGCTATCGATTCCGGAGCGATTCTCGCTCTCGCAGGCAACACAATGGGCGTGTCGGCATCCTCTATCAACAGATACGTAACCAAGGATACCATAAAGGCTCTCGGCGTAAACGGAGTCGCAAGACTCTTCGTACGTCCGACGGACGATACGTCGCTTTGGACCAAGTTTATCGACAGCGCGGCAGACAACGACGGCTGGGCAACCTTCTGTATACACAAGATCTCCGAGTCCCCGACCTCCGGCCATTACATCCTCGAGAAGGATGCAGAGGCGCTGTTTGCACACGCGGCATCAAAGAACGTTTGGGTAGCTAACTACACCGAGGCGTTCCTCTACTACACCGAGTGGGCAAGCGCCAAGGTAAGCTCGGCATACGAGGACGGATCTATCCGTGTGACTCTCACAGACGATGAGGATAACGCGGCGTATAACGAGGCTCTCACAGTCAAGGTTTCAGTACCCGCAAGCTGGGCAAGCGCTGAGGCAAACGGCGAAGCTCTCGAGGTCTATACCACAGAGAACGGCATTAACTACGTCTTAGTCAACATCGTTCCCGATAGCGGCACGGTAACCTTAAACGCAAGCAACTGAATATAGCTTTGGGACGGCTCATATCGAGCCGTCCCTTTTTATTTTTGTTACTTTATCAAAATATCAGATATAACGATTCATTCTTCTTTTCAAAAAAGAAAAGCGGCTCGATTTGAGCCGCTTTTATCTATTTTTGTCTACTTTAGTTGTCTTTTTTATGCAATTATTCATTTGAGTGCGGTGTCATGCTCAACCAAGGATAACAAGTAACATATAAAAATGTTAAATGTTGATAGTCTTGCTGATACCGTAGAGTCTTGTGAGGGATGCCTGACGAGCCTTGATATCCGCCTTCATATTTTTTATATCCTTTTCGGTGAATGGATCGAGATCCCCATCCTTGAGCTTGCCCTTATACATTCTGTCGAGGATAAGTGCGTAGTTAATATCTGTGGGTACAATCTTGCCGAGTTTGTCGCACATAACGAGGTTGGAGTGTCCCTTGAGAAGTTCCTCAACCGCGATAGCGCCCATAGTACAAGCAAGAACTCTGTCCTTAAGTGTGGGGTTACCGCCTCTTACAACGTGAGCAAGGCGAGCGAACTTAGTCTCTACCCCGGTTTCCTTCTGGATCTTATCTGCAAGAGCGGGAGCATATTCCGAGCCAACGCCCTCGGATACGATAATGATAAAGTTACGCTTTCCCAAAATTCTCGCGTCAATGATGTGCTGAATTATATCATCGTCGTCATAGTGGAACTCGGGCACAACGATAGCGGTAGCACCGGATGCGATACCGGCAGATATTGCTATATCACCTGCACCTCTGCCCATTACCTCAACCACGTTACATCTCGCGTGTGACTCACAAGTGTCGCGGAGCTTATCTACAAGGTCAACAACGGTGTTCATGGCCGTGTCAAAGCCTATGGTATTGTCTGTAGATGTTATATCGTTATCTATAGTACCCGGGATGCCGATACATGGTATACCGTGTGCAGTAAGGTCGGTCGCACCTCTGAAAGTACCGTCACCTCCTATAGCTACGATTCCGTCAATTCCATACTTGTGACATGTCTCTACAGCACGCGCCATTCCCTCTGCAGTCTTAAACTCCGGGCAACGGTCGGAATAAAGTATTGTACCGCCTTTGTTTATGATATTGGATACGTCTCTAAACTCGAGCTTTTTAATATCTCCTTCGATAAGTCCCGAGTATCCTCTGTATATTCCCATTACTTCAACGCCGTGCGAAAGTGCGGTACGCACAACCGCTCTGATAGCGGCATTCATACCGGGAGCATCGCCGCCCGACGTCAATACGCCTATTCTCTTAAAATCCTTCATTATATGCTTGCCTCCGTGGCGAAAAATTCAACAGAGATATTATACAACATAGTTTCCCCTTTTTCAAGAAGGAAAAGTGATTTTGTCATATTTTCGTTTGTTTTTTTATTTTGCTATGCAAAAAACTGCGGCTTATAGTTTATTTTGCCCGATAAAGCACACAGCGAAAGCCAAGTTAAAGCAAAGTACAGAAGTAGAATACATCTGCATAGCCTCCTTTCATCTGCCGCAGCAGATTTCATCTCGCAGAGATTTCATCCGATTTATTGGATTTCATCCGTCTATGACGGATTTCATTGCAAGGCTCTGCCTTGCCCCCCGTACGAGTATGGTAGGCAAAGATTGTTATGGCGGACTGTGAGCGCGAGGGCGGTGCCGAAAAATGAAAACAGAAAGTTTATTATGGAAGATAAATGTTAATTAAATAACAAGTTTTACACATTTGTTTTATATTTTGAAAGTATTCTAAAAATATAGCGCGAATATATTGTGAAATATGACAAAATTTCAGCAGTACAATTGACAAATCGAATTTGGAGTGATATAATTATTCTATAATGCGCAATTTGGTCATTTTTACTTTTGGCGAGTAGGAGTCATGTTTTCTACTTTCCAAGTGGCAAAAATCGATAGATTTGGGAGGAACTTATGGAGATCGCAATCATCGCAGATAATAATAAAAAAGAATTGATGGCGCAGTTTTGCATCGCTTATTGCGGAATTCTCAGTCGCCACCACCTCTGCGCTACGCATATAACCGGAAAATACATTGCGGAAGCTACAGGACTTGATATCGAGACCTTCCTTGCAGGAAGCTCGGGCGGAGTTGAGCAGATTTCCGCGAAGGTATCATACAATGAGATTGATGCTGTGTTCTACTTTAGAAGTACAGATCCCGAGCAGGAGCCGTACGAGGCGGAAAGAAACCTTCTTCGTCTGTGCGACGTTTACAACATTCCTGTTGCCACAAATATTGCAACAGCAGAGGCACTTGTAACCGCTCTTGGTAACGGTGATCTCAATTGGCGCGAGTTCATCAATCCGACGAGTGAATACAACAGAAAAAAGAGAGCTGCAAAATAAAACACCGCAAAAGACTGTCAAGCAATGTGACAGTCTTTTGCTTTAAAAGCGAACAATGGATATTTAATTTGCCACAAAACAGCAAATTAAAGTGATATAAATACTCACGGATTTGCGAGATATTGCAAGGAAGCAATGCGATATGCTTTTGCATAGCAAAATAATATCGCGTACCAAAGACGCCTATCGTTTTCGCCTCTTGGCGAAACATCAATATTCCGCCCCTCGGTGACGTTAAATTTCACAATATGGAGCCAATTATGACAGAAAACATAAAACTCACACTCACGGTCAACTCCGTGATAGACAATCTCGACGATGCGGGACTCCCCGACGGTGATCCGGAGATCAACATATTCACTACCGATGGCGATCTATCCGTCAGCGACAAGGGAATGAAGCTCTCCTTCTCCGAAGAAAACGAAGGCGGCAAAACCGTCTCCACCCTCTACTTGCTCGAAGAAAGCGTCATACTGCACAAGCACGGAGCAATAGAGTCGGAAATAGCTTTCCGCGAGGGCGAGGAATACAAGACCGTATACAAGGTCGGTCCATACGCCTTCGATATGACCGTCAGAGCCAAGAAAATCAGGAATTCTTTGACACGGGTTGGCGGTGAGCTTCAACTCATCTACTCAATGAACGTCGGCGGTCAAGATAAGAACGTAAGAATGAAGATCAGCGCAAAACTGCGCTAATCCACAAAACACCTAAACAAAGGAAAAAGATATGGAGCTAAATGATTTTAAAGCCATACTAAAATCAGACAGTATAGCCGGCACATATATATTCTCGGGTGAGGAAGACTATCTAAAGAGATATTATCTCGGTGCTCTGCGCGATAAAGCCGTCACAGACGAATCCTTCTCCACCTTCAACCACGCGGTTTATGACGGTGAAGAAGTTGACTTTGCCTCGGTGAGAGATGACATTATGTCACCGCCGATGTTTGAACCATACAAGCTTATCGAGTGGAGATATCCGGACTTTAGCAAGATGAAGGAAAGCGAGCTTGACGAGCTCGAAAAGATCGTTGACCTCGTCCAAAGTACCGATTACGCGGTACTCGCCTTTCTCGTTTCCGACGGAGATGTTGACCTCGGCACTCCGAAGAAGGAGAGTAAATTTGTCAAGCGCTTTGGTGCAAAGATACGCATACTGAACTTTGACAAATCCACAGATCAGCAGCTGCTCGCGTGGTTGAAAAGACACTTTGACGCCGAGGGTGTGGAAGTCACCCTCGAGGTGCTTAACGCACTCATTTTCCGCGCAGGTCACTCTATGACCGTGTTAAATAATGAGGTCACAAAGCTGTGTATGCTCGCTAAATCAAGAGGTCAAAAGAATATCACGGTGGCGGACGTACAAGCGGTTGCATCATCCACGCCCGAGTGCGACACCTTCGCTCTCTCCAACGCGATACTTGAGAGAGATAAGAGGGGCGCATTTGTTGCTCTTGAGGAGATGAAGTCGAGAAGGCTCGACCCGATAATGATACTCGGTATGATGGCTAAAACCTACACAGATATAGTCAGCGTTGTCATGATGCTGAAGGATGGTACAAACTCAAACGATATGCAAGCCGCAACAAAGATGAACCCCTACAAGCTGAAGCTGTACGTAGCGGCGGCAAAGCGGTTCACACCCGAAAAGGCAAACAACATACTCGCCGAGCTCTCACGCGTTGATACGGGAGCAAAATACGGCGGCGTTACCGGATATACCGCAATAGAACTGTTTATAGCAAAATGTCTGTAGAGGGCATTAATATATAAGGAGAAAAAATATGAAAATTTTAACCAAGCTTACCGCACTCGTACTCCTTCTCTCTCTTCTTACATCCTGCCTTTACGGATGCAAGTCGGAGTCATTGGATAAGTACACAATAGACGAGAGCACCGAGGATAAGGATTTTTATCACGTTGCAATGGCAATAAAGGACTACGGCGTAATCATTGTTAAGCTCGATGCAAAAAGCGCGCCGATCACAGTAAAGAACTTTGTTAAGCTCGTAAGAGCGGGCTTCTACGACGGTCTTACTTTCCACAGAGTTATGAAGGACTTTATGATCCAGGGCGGTGATCCCAACGCTGACGGCACGGGTGGCTCGGACGAAAAGATAATCGGCGAGTTCCTCGTAAACGGATACTACAACCCCATCAAGCACGAGCGCGGCGTTATCTCAATGGCGAGATCGTCAAACAGCTATGATTCCGCATCCAGCCAATTCTTCATCTGCAACGCATCAAACGCAAGCGTTTCATACCTCGACTATAATTACGCAGCATTTGGCCACGTAGTAGAAGGCATGGATATAGTGGATGAAATCACCGCAGACACCGCAAAGCTCGGTAATTCAAGCGGTACTATAGAGAACAAGAACAAACAGGTAGTTATCTCCGAAATGAAGGTTATTATCTACGAATAAAGCAAAAAAGTAAAGTTTGATAGTCAAAAAAACTACTGTTGAGAATAAGATGAGCAAACTGTTTATACCGCACAATTACAAGCCTGCTCTCGATTTATATAGAACACAGAGAGCGATAGCGTTTATAAAAGCGCATTTTCAAGACGGTCTTGCCGAGGCTCTGAACCTCAAGCGTGTATCTGCTCCCCTCTTTGTAACGGAGGCGTCGGGCCTTAACGATAACCTCTCCGGCACGGAGCGTCCCGTATGTTTTGACATCCCCGACGCGGGCGAGATGGGTCAGGTGGTGCACTCCTTGGCAAAGTGGAAGCGCCTTGCCTTAAAGGAGTACGGTTTCTACGTTGGCTATGGCCTTTACACCGATATGAACGCCATAAGACGTGACGAGGAGCTCGATAATATACACTCGATCTACGTCGACCAATGGGACTGGGAAAAGGTTATCACAAGAGAGCAGCGGACTCTTGATTATCTCAAGGAAGTATCGCAGACGATAGTGAACGTAATATGCGATACGCACGAGGCTCTGCTCGACGCCTTCCCCGAGCTTCACACCGAGATAAGCCGCGATATGGTGGCTATAACCTCGCAGGAGCTTGAGGATATGTACCCAGCTCTGACGTCCAAGGAGCGCGAGGACGCTTTCTTAAAGGAACACAAGACCGCCCTCATTATGCAGATAGGCGGCAAACTGAAAAGCGGAAAGCCACACGACGGACGTGCGCCCGACTATGACGACTGGGCACTCAACGGTGATATAATGTTTTGGAATGACAGGCTCGAAAGAGCTTTTGAAATATCCTCAATGGGTATCCGTGTGGACGAGGAATCACTCGACAGACAGCTCACCGAGCGAGGTTGCGACGACAGACGCGCCCTTCCCTTCCACAAAATGCTCCTTTCAGGAGAGCTCCCCCTCACCGTCGGCGGAGGTATCGGTCAGTCAAGACTCTGTATGCTGATGATGGGATGCGCCCACATCGGCGAGGTGCAGTCAAGCATCTGGGACAAAGAAACTCTCGAGGGCTGCAAAAAAGCAGGAATTGTTATACTGTAATTTTTATGATACGAAAGAGGCTCATTATGAAAAGACTATTAAGCTTTATCCTGTTGATCGCAATGATTTTTGCAATAACATCATGCGACAAGTTCAGCAAAAATGAAAATTCAGAAGAAAAATTTCCGAACAACATCCAAGGTATAGAGCTTCTCCCAAGCACTTCTAACTTCAAGGACATCACCAATAACTTCACTTTCCCCGAAGCAATCACGGAAGCATACTCGTCTGACAGTGGATTTTTGTTCCGCTCTGTCGGCAAGGGCAGAAACAGTGATATTGTGATTATGGTTGGTGTTGATACTGAGGGAAAAATTATCGGCACAAAGATCATCTTCGAAGAAGAATTGAAAAATTTCAGCGAAAAGGTTTATGCAGAGGTTGAAGGTACTTCCGGTGGATATACCGGTCAGACTCTTGACACCTTCTCGCTCATAACCATATACGGTTCCACCTTAACCTCAGTCGGCTACGGTAATGCAGTCAAGGCCGCTCTTGAGGCTTACGTTATCGCTTCCGGTAAATAAACTTTCATTTTTCTATATGATATTTAGAAATCGCAGGACATAGACAGTATTTTTTGTTATTATATTAACAAAGTATATTTTTGGAAAAAAATTGACAAATCGTGAATTTTTATTTATAATGCATGATTAGAATAGAATGTTGAAATTAATAAAGAAAATAGGAGTGTTCATTATGAAAAAATTCTTAAGTTTAGTTCTTTTGATAATTATGGTATTTTCAATTACATCTTGTGGTGTTATCCAAAGAGATAAAGACGGTAATATCGTGATAAAAAATCTTATCACGATTGATGAAAACGGAAATATCGTTATTAAGACATCAGAGATAGAGTTGCCAAAGGTAGAGTTGCCAAAGGATTCGGCTGAATGTGAAACTTACTTTCTCTCCATCGCAGTTGAAGGCGCAGGCGACGCAAGCCTCAGCTACGGTACTTACGAGGTATCTCCTCACGTTGCAGCAGTTGTTACCAACTCCGACGGTGAGATCGTTGCAGTTCGTTTCGACTGTGCACAGACCAAGTTCAAGTTCAACGATGACGGTTCTCTCATCGCTATCGACAGAGTTACCACCAAGGTTGAGCTTAAGGAAGCTTACGGCGATATGCCCGCAGGCACTTGGTACAAGCAGGCTCAGGCTTTCGAGAACTACGTTATCGGTATGACCAAGGAAGACGTTGAGGCTATCGACGTTTCTGCAGCTACCGTTCAGGGCGGCGCTATTACCGGTTGTACCATGGTAGGTACTACTCCCGTATTCAAGGCTCTCGTTCTTAAGGCTCTTGCTTACGAGCACAAGGTTGAGTTCACCACTAAGGAAGACCTCACCG
>JAZRAE010000088.1:0-3483 GCA_045634385.1 Eubacteriales bacterium
AGAAGTTGCCTTCCTCGGTAGGCTCACTATCTGAATAGTAGTAACGAGTGGCGTTGGTGAGGTAGGAATTGGTAGAATCTATAGAAATATTAGCCCAATCTTCCGCAGTGCCTACATAATACACATTGCTGAGTTCGGAGCAATTATCGAACGCAGAATCACCAATCGAGCTTACGCTATATGGAATCACAACATTTGTTAGTGCAGGGCAATTATAAAATGTAT
This sequence comes from Eubacteriales bacterium, assembly GCA_045634385.1. GTDB lineage: Bacteria > Bacillota > Clostridia > Oscillospirales > CAG-272 > UBA1740. Next base: position 226 of record JAZRAE010000088.1, read on the forward strand.
TTTGACCAATCGCATTTATATCATTCGGCAAAATCACAGTTGTAAGTTTTTTACAATTGGAAAAAGCACCGTTTTCGATCGTTGTAACGCAATCGGGAATAGTAACGTTAACAAGATACATACAGCTATTGAAAGCGTGCGTGGAAATACTTGTTACGGTATTCGGAACAACGAAATCGGATTCTTTTTTACCGGATGCGTACTTTATTAACGTATTTCTATCCTTCGAATACAGATTACCGTCGATCGAGCAGTAATACTCATTATCCTCATCTACAGTTATACTCAAAAGTGAATGGCAATATGAAAATGCGTACGTGCCGATAGCCGACAGACCTTTAGGCAGGTAAACATTTTCAAGGGCGTGGCAATTTCGAAATACATCATTGCCTATACTTGTTACGCTTTCGGGCACGGTTACACTCTTGATTGTATATTGATTTTCGAAAACCGAATCGGCAATTTTTGTTACAGGCAGTCCTTCGTATTCGTTCGGTATAATTATTCTTATTTCGCTGCAATCTCCGACACCGGTCACACAGTAAGATTCTCCGTCGGGATTTTTATCGTAGTAAAGTCCGATACTATATGGGTAGTCCTTACATTCGTTCCATACGGTCGCTATTCCGTTTTCATAATGCCAATAGTAATTTAAACGGGGCGGTATATCTTCAAAATAGTAATAACGCTTAGCTGATTTTAGAATATCGTTGCCATACGTGATGATATTTATATTAAACCATTCTCTTGATGTTCCCACATAAAATATCCGCGCAATATTATCGCATTGAACAAATGCGTTATAATCAATTTTGGTCAGACTGTTCGGTATAATAATTTCTGTAAGATTATCACAATCGCGGAATGCATAACCGCTGATACTGATTACCCCCTCGGGTATTGCGAATAATGTTTCACTTTTTCCAATAGCATATTGAATAAGATATTTGCCATCTTTTGAGTAAAGATTACCGCCTATAGAAGTATAGTTTGCGTTGCCTTTATTTACAGTGATACTTGTAAGGTTCAGGCATTGATAAAATACACTACTTTCAATTTTTGTTATGCTTTCGGGGATAGTAATGCTTGCTATATCCTTCTGATAGGCAAAAGCTCCCTCTGATATAGTTGTTACCGGTAAATTCATATACCTGCTTGGTATAACTACATTTGAATCCGTGCAATCTCCAATACCTTCTACTTTGTAATATGTACCATCCTCGGACAAAGAGAATTCCAGTCCCTCGCTTACTTTGATATCCGGAGTCTGCGTATTTGTTTCACTATTTTCGGCGGAGTCTTGTTCGATATCTTCACCGGGAATGCTCGGCTGACCTTGTGAGTCGGGGAATTCTTGATTTTGTTCGGAACTCTGATCGTTCTGTTGTGAATTATCAGTTTTACAAGCAAGTAATGAAAAAAGTAGAATCAAGCTCAAAATAACTAAAGCAGTTTTTTTCATTTTGCGATTTCCTTTCTATTCTGGTCATAAGATTATATTATCATAGTCGATATCAAATGTCAAGTTTTCTATTGGCTAAAACAATGTCCTAAAACGATGTTCTATAATATTGTTCTTATATATCGCAGTGCCGTTTATTTTTTTAAAAAAAGAGAACGCACTGTAGCACGTTCTCTTATAAATTATTCGCCTCTTATAACCGTAATAGGCTCTTCGCCTTTGACGTATTTAGCCGTAACAACGACCTTCTCTACGGTATCATCCGAGGGAAGCTCATACATAGGCTTAATCAAAATCCCCTCAATAATAGCTCTGAGACCTCTTGCGCCGGTATTTCTCTCAATTGCAAGGTGCGCGATAGCGCGGAATGCCTCGTCTTCAAACTCAAGCTCGATATTGTCGAGGCGGAACAGCTTCTGATACTGCTTATAGAGCGCGTTTTTCGGCTCTTTAATAATTCGTACAAGAGCATCCTCATCAAGATTATCAAGCGAAACAATAACCGGCAAACGTCCGACAAGCTCGGGGATAAGTCCGTACTTGACTACGTCGTGTGCCTCAACGTCCTTGTATACGCCCTTGGCAACCTTTTCTTTCGCTGTCATCTTCTCAGTACCGAAGCCGATCATTTGCGAGCCTTTCCTCGTTTCAATGATCTTCTCGATACCGTCAAATGCACCGCCGCAGATAAAGAGTATGTTCTTGGTGTTTATCTGTATGAACTCCTGGTTCGGGTGCTTCCTTCCGCCCTGTGGTGGAACGTTAGCAGTAGTTCCTTCGAGAATTTTAAGGAGTGCCTGCTGTACACCCTCGCCCGAAACGTCACGGGTTATCGAGCGGTTTTCGCTCTTTCTCGATATCTTATCTATCTCGTCGATGTAGATAATACCTCTCTCAGCCTTAGCAACGTCAAAGTCCGCCGCCTGGATAAGTCTGAGAAGTATATTTTCTACGTCCTCACCGACGTATCCCGCCTCGGTAAGAGTGGTCGCATCCGCGATAGCGAAGGGAACCTTAAAGCTCTTTGCTAAAGTCTGTGCAAGATAGGTCTTTCCGACACCGGTAGGGCCAAGCAGAAGAACGTTTGACTTCTGAATCTCAACACCGTCATCTTCTTCATCCGCATCCTTCTTACCGCGTTTTTTCTTGTTCGCCTCGTCTACTGTGAGTATTCTCTTATAGTGGTTGTAAACTGCTACCGCAAGAGCGAGCTTTGCATTATCCTGACCGATCACGTGCTCGTCGAGCATATTCTTAATATCGATAGGACGGGGCAGAGTTTCAATGCTGAGTTCACTCTCGACATTCTCATCGGAGTCTACCACATCACCAAACTGCTCGGTAATAAAGTCCGAACATACGAAAATACAGTCGTCGCAAATATATGTTTTGCCATCCTGACCGGGGATGAGGAGCTGAACCTGAGTTTCATCTCTGCCGCAGAATGAGCAGCGGCGCAGATTTTTGTTATTTGTTTCGTTAGACATTTATCAGTCCTTCTTGGTGATTACTTTGTCGATAAGGCCGTATGCGCAAGCCTCATCTGCTGTGAGGTAGTTATCTCTTTCGGTATCTCTTTCGATCTCTTCGATAGGCTTTCCTGTGTGCTCTGAAAGGAGCTTGTTGAGCTTAGCGCGAGTTCTCAGGATATGATCCGCGTGGATCTTGATATCCGATGCCTGACCCTTTGCACCGCCGAGAGGCTGGTGGATCATTATCTCCGCGTTGGGAAGGGCAAGTCTTTTACCCTTAGTACCGCCCGAAAGAAGGAATGCACCCATAGAAGCCGCCATACC
>JAZRAE010000089.1:0-13742 GCA_045634385.1 Eubacteriales bacterium
GCTCTGCTCTCTGTCTTGCCTCGGTCTCATACTCAAGACGAAGCATTGCCTCGATCTCACGTCTGATTGCATCCTCGTCAAGGACAGCAGGCTTTTCTTCCTTAGCCTCAGAGGTAGCACGCTCATATTCCTCGATAGTGATCTCACCCATAGAGAAGATCTCTTCCTCAGCCTCTTCACCAAGTGCGCTGAAGTCAAAGTCGAATACGCTCTTCATTTCAGGCTCAACGGTGTACTCCTCGGTCTCTTCCTCGGGTTCTTCTATGATCTCGAGTTCTTCCTCGAGCTCTTCCTCGGGCTCTTCTATGATCTCGGGTTCTTCAACAACTTCGGGTTCAATAATAACCTCCGCCTCAACCTCAGGTTCAATTTCCTCTGTTGCAAGGACGGACTGAGCAAGTGCCTTAAGCTCATCATCAGACTCACTGTTAACAGGTGCCACATCAGGCGTGGGTGTTGCAACACCGAAACTGCCGAGAAGCTCACGGAGCTTATCTCCTACCTCTTCCGCGTGCTTTGCAAACTCAACATCGGAGATAACCTTGATAAGTTCGCCGCGCTTGATAGCTCTCTTGATTATATCTCTCCACTCGGTAACGGTCTTTTTACCCATTGCCGCCTGGTACTTATTGGGATTAGCGCCGGCAAGGAAACGATATTCCTTCTCGCGTATCTTCTGCGCAACGTCCTCACCAAGCTCAAACATTATTTTTTCTTCGTTAACGGTATCGGATACCTTGTAAGCGATAGCACCGTCAAGACGGGTCCACTTTACCCAGAAGTCACGCGCCTGACATCCCTTATCAACAAGGAGAAGTCTGCGGTAGGTAACGTTCTCGGATGTGTGCTCAAGATACGTACCGGGAGCAAACACAAGCTGAAGCTCCATAGTAGTATTCTCAATACCCTCAACACCTACCTTACGGCAGATATCCGAGGTGATCTGACTTGCAAGCTCGTCGATAAATGTCTGACTGTACTTACCGACAAGGAGAAGCGGATCATCCGTTACCGCCTCAACACGAAGCTTTATAGCAGATCTGTTGTAGTCTATTCTGCGTCCCTGAAGCTTGTCTGCAAATTCATTTGGAACAAAGCCTGCAAAGGAGAACTCAACATTCTCTGTGCCTATGTATGCATAAGGGATGTTGTTTCTAAATGTCTTTTTGCTAACGGGCCACTTGATCCAGCATATGATCGCGTCCTCGCCCTGAAGCTTTACTGAGAGAGGATAGTACCACTCGCCCTCATAGAGAAGCTCGTCCGCTATGTAGTCCTCGTACATAGTAACGTACTCTATCGCGTCACCGTACTTTTCCTCAAGCATAGGAACAAGCACCGAATTGAAGCTCTCAACGAACCCGTCCGTCGCTGTATCCTTGACTATTTTATTGTGAAAAAGGTCGATTATCATTTCAACAAACTCCTTTCATGATGTACAAATATTACTTTACAAGTTATATTTTAACATATTTAAAATAAAAATGCAATAACTTAAAGCAGAATATGTAAAAATATTTTGACATTTTCAGCCAAAAAATATAAAAAAACGGAGGCACGTAAGTGTGCCCCCGACAAAATTATTAAATTTTAGGCTTAAAGACGAAATTATTCGAATAGCTCTGTGCGAGCCATTACAAACTCACCGATGTATACCTCGCCGGAGTCATCATATATACTTCCGCTGAAGCATTCTCCCACGGTATAATCCTCGACATGCATAAGCACATATCCGCTCTCATCGGACTCTATGTAGTAATCGTGTGAGGCGTTGGTAACGACGCCGTTATCAAAATATGCGCCCGTCGCAGACATACTGATTATATCGTCATAGGGACTGTTGCCCGGTCTGCTGTAATTTACATACACGTATTCCTGACCGATACCGAGAAGCAGCTCCTTGAGTCGGTCTACGGTATAAATATCGATGGGGTTTCCGTTTTCATCAAGCTTTACATACGTTGCAAGCTGAGCGTAAAACGCAAGAGTCTCATCGTCGTTGTAAAGATCGGAAACACGGTGCAAACCCATTATAGAGTATCTGTAATAGGTAGTTGTATCCAATATATCGGTACCGACGTCATAGTATCCTTCGTATATACCGAGCCACTTTTCCATTTCCTCCGTGGTATCGACGTAGGAGTAGTTTATCTCAATAGTTTTGCTATCAAGGAAGATTGCACATCCGCCCTTGTTATCCTTACCTATATACTCAAAGATCGTCGTAGGTACGATCTTATCATATACCGTTACGTCCATATATACGGTGAAGTTCTCGGGTGCGCCGTCGAGTATGACTATTGCACCGTCCTTGAATACGATGTAGTCGACAGCTGCACCGCTTTCATCCGTGAATACACAGTCAAAGCCGTACTGCTTTTTCTCTCCCCAGTTGAGCTTACCCGACTTGTTCTCCATATCGATAAGATCAAAATATGTAACCTTCAGAAGATTGTTATCAAGGTAATAATGCTTGACGTTGTTTACCGTCATAGTGTCACTATACGAATCAAACTTGATGTATATCCTATCATCGCCAGAATTGAATATGGGAGTGTATTCCTTATCCAAAATGGCAAAGCTGTCTGCGCGTAGAATACCGATGATCTTGTACGTACAGCGAACCTCGGTATAATATCCTACTTCAAAGCGAGCGGCATAGTATTGTTCCGATGCCGCGCTATCAAGGTGATACACGCCCTTCACGTCAACGTACATACCTGCCTCACCGCATATACCTATGTAGACGTGACGCGCGATGTAACGCACACCGAGACGCACCTCGGAAAGAAGACCTATCTCGGCACGGATAGAGCCGGTGATATCTACGGTGATATCATCCTTGGGTACGGTTACGTCGCAAGAGCCTATGATCATATATCCGTCATCACCGTACACCAAAGCGACAAATATGGTGTTTCTAACCGTCAGCTCGTAGTGCAAGCTGAACTCAGCCTTAAGATTAAAATCTATTTGCGGCTCAACGAAGATCGGAATCTCGAAGCAATAAAGGGTAAGATTGATCCTCGGCTTGGTATCGTTATCAATCGAGCTTGCCTGACCGGTGGTAGTATTGTCTCCCAGCTGCTTGCGTAAGGTGTCGAACATCTCGTAATATGCTCCGTCCTCTACGCTCTCGTCGAGGTAATCGTCAAGAGATTTTACGTGATCCTGAGGACGGCACGCGCTGCAGTTACCACCAGTGTAGCCTATCGGGTAAGTTTTAACTACGTAGAAATTGGTGATATGACCGTTTGTGACGTGCATACAGTTGATGCAATGGATCATACCCGAATCATTATGTATTGCGAAGGCGGCATCACTGAGTGAGAACGGCTGACAGACCTTGCACTCGTTCTTCTCTATCCCGTCAACGTAAAGGAGAATGTCACAGTAGCGAACGTTGATATACTTTTCGCCAAGGACTCCGGGAAGGTGACGGCAGGTGGGACGGTGGATCTTACTTGACTCGAGGTTGATGACAAAGCTTGCTTCCTCGTCGGTGCTGTAGCTGATGTCGAGATCGACTCCGATGTCAAAGGTGCTGTGGATAGTATTTATTACGGTACAGTCGAGCTTCAGAGCGTTCTTTTTTACCTCACCGGTAAAGATCTCGTCAAGATTGGAGTTGACGTCAAGCTCGATAGTATATTCATTCACGAAGGTAACTGTGAATGTGATGTGACCGAGAGGTATCTCACCCTCGTTGATAGGTATAGAATGGTTGTAGCTGATGGTAACGGATATTTTTGCGCCGTCCGGCACGTCCGTCGCCTCGATCTTGATGTCGAAGTCATCCGCCTTAAATCCGTCGGAGAAGAAGGGGTCGGCAGAGTAGCCGTTCTCTCTTGCAAAATTCATTGCGGCAATATTTGCCGAGGTGATAGCGGCAATAAAATCTTCACTGTGCATAACCTGAGATACCATCAACGCTCTCGACTCCTCGTCGATAACTGACTCGTCGACGGTTGGAATAGTGCCGCCGTGTATCTCGATGTCGGTATATATTTCGTCGATAGACGGAACGGTGAGAAGAACACCGAGTAGATCTCCCCTCGCCTCTATATATGCGATCTTGCCGATGAATGCCTCGTCGGAGCTGAGCAGCTCTAATCCGTCAAATCCGGTACAATCACCTAAGCAGATAAGCTTGCCGATGTATGAGCTATCAAGTCCATATTCTCTCGGTATCGTGAGAAGATAAATCTCGTTTTCATCCACGGTGTCAAAATACTCATACGTGTAGGTAAATTCAAGCCCCCGGGACTCAGCAATAGCCTTCAGGAAGAGGATATCGCTGTTAAAGCTAACGTTGTATACCTCGTCACCAACGGTGGTGAAGGCGAGCACCTTGCCCGGCATATCCACAAAGGATACATCGTTGGAAAGTATAACTGCATACGTGCTGTTTTCTTCATACCCCGTAGCATTCGTGATGCGGTATACGTTATTGCCGAGATCTTCTATTTCAAAAGCTTCGCGCTTCTCGGGATAGTCATATATTGCCACATTGAGCCAGAATATGTCAACAATTATTAACGTTTCCTCAATATATTCTCTTCCGTACTCGCTATACACGTCAAACGAGAAATCTGTCTGACAGTCAAAAATGTGCATTCCGGAGGCCTCTTGATAGTAGCCCTTGTAGGTGTTTCCTGCGGCTAAACCACACATAGAACACCTGAGGGTTATGTACGAATCGCCCGATTCATCGACTGTCTGATCGATATTGTCAAACACGTGATTTATCATAGCGGTAGACTCATACTCAATCAGGTAGCAAATTCTGCAGCTGCGGATTCTCATTCCTTCGCTCATACAGGTAGGCTGAGTGTATTCCGACCAATCGGAAAAATCATGCTCGCACTCATCCGGCGGCAGATCTACTCCGTCAAAGAATCTCTCGCCGCACTCATCACAAAGCAAATTATCATCCGAATCACGGTGGTCACAGACGTACTCATCCTCGCCGTCATCGTACTCTTCATCGCAGTAATCGCAGTAGAGGTCGTCATCTGCATCACGATGCTCGCAATCGTTATCTTCACCGGATTCGTCACCGTCATCGTACTCTTCATCGCAGTAATCGCAGTAGAGGTCATCATCTGCATCACGATGTTCACAGGCAGGCTCGTCCTCAATGTCCTTGCCGTCGGTGTATGGTTCCCCACACTCGTCACAGAGGGAGTTATCATCTGCATCACGGTGTTCGCAGGCAGGCTCGTCCTCAACGTCCTTGCCGTCGGTGTACGCTTCCCCACACTCGTCACAGAGGGAATTATCATCTGCATCTATATGCTCGCAAATCTGATCATTGGCGTCACCCGTGTTAAAAAACTTGTCACAGGATCCGAAAAACACAGTCAACGTTAAGATAAGAAGTAACGCTGTCGTAGATAAAAATATTCTTCTCATAAGGTATGCTCCTACAAAGGTCAAGAGTAAAAAACAAGTCCGGCACAGCTATGCTATACCGGACTATTACGTATTGGTGAATTATACTATCAAGTGCAATACTTTTAAGAAAGATTTTGCAATTCTATTGACAATTCACCGTATTAACGTGAGTGTTCTAAGCTAAAAATTACTTCTGAACAAGGTGAACTGCGAAGCCGCAGATCTCATCCTTGAAGTAGCAGAACTTAGGCTTACCGGTCTTATCGTCGTAGGTAATGGAATCGTGATCGATAGCAATGCCCATTCTCTCGAAGTAAGCGATAGCTCTGTCAACGAAGTGAGTCTTGATGCCGATGTGACCGCACTTGCCGGGGCCCTTCTGGTGCATAAACTCAAACTCCTCACCTGCGAAGGTGGACTTGCTGGTAACACGGGTAGGAAGGCCAAACATAAGCTCAAAGAGCTTTGCACCCTTCTGTGCTTCCTCAATGTTATCGTTGTTGATACCCATATGCACGAACTCAAGACCGAGCATTACCTTAACCGCATTGCGAGTAAGAGCAGTAATCTCGTCCCACTTCTTATCTCTGATAAGGTCGTCACGAACCATAAACGAACCGCCGCAAGCAACGATCTTGTTGAACTTGAGGTAGTCGAGAAGGTTGTTCTCGTTGATACCGCCGGTAGGCATAAAGGTAAGCTGACCGTAGGGAGCAGCCATAGCCTTAAGCATCTTAAGACCGCCTGCAGCCTCTGCGGGGAAGAACTTTACTGTAGAAAGACCAAGCTCAAGAGCCGCCTCTACGTCAGAGGGATTGGAGCAGCCGGGAAGCATGGGCACACCCTTGGAAAGACAGTAGCCGGTAACCTTAGGATTAAGGCCGGGAGATACGAGGAACTTGGAGCCTGCAGCAATAGCCGCGTCAACCTGTTCGGTAGTAAGAACTGTGCCTGCACCTACAAGCATATCCGGGAATGCCTCGGTGATGTTCTTAATAGCCTCTGCCGCGCACTTGGTTCTAAAAGTGATCTCTGCTGCGGGAAGTCCGCCATCGATAAGAGCCTTTGCAAGCGGAACTGCATCGTCTGCGTTCTCAATCTTGATTACGGGAATAAGGCCTATAAGGTGGAGTTCTTTGATCATATCATTGTTCATTGGTTTGTTCTCCTTTGAATATTATTTTACGAATACATTATAACATATCTTTTTTCTACTCACCATTGCAAAAATTGCTCTCAATTCGGTGTTTTTTGACATTTTTGCAACTTTTGCGTTTTTTAAAAGGCAAGGGAAAGATTTATTTAACAGATATCGACCTGTTTTTTGCAACGAAGCTCACACTCAAGTTTCGCATTTTGCATTGACATTTCATTTGTTTTATATTATAATTGTTCTAATAAATTAGAATTTGAGGTAGCTTGTATGAAGCGTATAGGCGTTATAAGCAATAATCCGATTGTTTACAACAAAATAAGACTTCTGCTTCGCGGTATTGCCGACGTTGAGCCGGCGGATATCGAGTGCGACCCTTGTGAGTACACTCTCGTTTTTGTCGACACAGAGAGTGCATCTCTCCCAAGCTTTGAGTGTGTGACGCTTGGATATGGGTGCGATATCCCCCTGCCCTTCCGCCACGAGGATATACTCCGTGAGGTTGCAAGAGCAGACGATGGTAGAAGGTCTCTTACACTTTCTCAAGACGGAAAGCACGCATATTTGTTCGGAGAGGCGATAAAGCTGACCGAAGTCGAGTATAAGCTGCTTGAAAGACTTATTGATGAAGACGGATTCGTATCACGTGAGGAGCTGTTACGCTCGGTATGGGGTGATGGTTTCGACTCGGGTGTGGTAAACGTTTACGTATGCTATCTAAGGCGCAAGCTTGAAAAAGGCGGAAACAAGATTATAATTGCATCTCGCGGCGAGGGATACAAAATAGACGAAAAATATAGGAGGAAGGACTAATGCTCACGTTATATGAAGGTGGATTTACATCCGTTGTACATGAGAAGATCATAAAAAAAATATCCGATGCAATAGACACGGGCAAAAGGGTTTTCCTCTTTGTCCCCGAGCAGCAGACACTCACGGCAGAGGCACATACCTGCGATATCTTCCCTCCGAGTGCGGCACTATCCTTTGAGGTAACCAATTTCACGCGATTTACAAATACTGCGTTCCGTTCACTCGGCGGTATCTCGGGTGAGTATATTACTTCGGCAAAAAAGGCTCTCGTCATGTGGGGAGTTCTAACCGAGCTGTCTCCCATGCTCACCATGACACGCGGCGCAAAAAACATCACATCGGGTACGGTTACAAGGGCACTTGAAGCGGTAAACGAGCTTTCCGCTCTTGGAATTCGCCCGGACGAGCTTCGAGCAAGCGAAGCACTTCTTAACGGTGAGGATGGCAGACTGAAAAGTAAGCTGTCCGACCTCTCTCTTATATACTCACTCTACAAAGAAAAGCTTGCCGAGAACTACGCGGATATGACGGAGGATCTTTTCTCCTTGGCAAAAAAGCTTGACTCTGACAGCTATTATCTATCAGACTCGGTCATCTTTATTGAGGGCTTTACATCTTTCACAGAGCCGCAGTACGCACTGATAAAGTCTATGATGAAATGTGCGGATCTCACCATTTCGCTCGCCATAAAAAAAGCGGCAAAGGATAGCTTTGAATACACCGAGCTTGTAGAAACCGAACACAGACTAATCAAGATAGCGCGCGCTATTGGGACTGATGTAAAGTTGCTTTCCCCCGATGCAAAGAGTCAAAAATATCTTCCTGTGCTTTCCGAAGTATGCGAGTTGTTATGGCGTAACGAAGGTAAAATTGACAATGATAGTTTGCATTTTCTCAAAGATAACAAGGAAGTGCTGAGAATATTCGAAGCATCAACTCCTTTTGAGGAATGTGACTTTATAGCATCTGATATAAAAAGACGGGTTATCTTAGGTGAGTCCTTCGGCGACTTTGCCATCATAGCGAGAGGACTTGAATCATACTCGGGAATACTTGATACCTCTCTTCAAAAGGCGGGGGTCGCGCACTTCTTCGCGAGTCCTAAAAGTATAAATTCATTTGAGGCAATAAAGCTTATCAATACGGCATACAGTACGGTTATCCGACGCTTTGCGACTGCTGATGTTTTGACCTATGTCAAGTGCGGACTTATCGATGCGACAAGAGATGAGTGTGACTTGTTTGAACTGTACGTTAATAAGTGGAAAATTAACGGCTATCGTTTTATTGATGGCATGCTTTGGAATATGAATCCAAGAGGATACGAAACCTTCACGGATGAGGACTCCGAAAAGCTGATAAAAATAAACGAAATAAAGGATAAGATCATATTTCCATTACGCAGCTTCAGCGAGCGAGTTAATGAAGCCGCAACCGTACGCGAGCATGCAGAGGCTCTGCTCGACTTCTTGCTTGAAATAAGACTTGACGAAAAGCTTGAAGAAAGAGCAAGAGAGCTTTCCGCTCTTGGCGAGAAGGACGCGGCGGAGCAAAATACACGCCTTTGGCAGATAATCTGCAACTCACTCGACACGGTTGTTGAAGTGCTATCCGATCTTCCCGCAGATGCCGAATCCTTTATCAATCAGTTATCCGTAGTATTTACCGATGCCAATATGGGCAGTATCCCATCCTATCACGATGAGGTGAGTATCGGATGTGCAGATATGGTCAGACTCTATGACAAAAAGCACGTCTACCTTATCGGTGTGAATGCAGGAGAGTTCCCTATGACGGTTTCGGATACCTCCTTCTTTACCGATCGCGATAAGGCAATATTGGCAAGGCTTGGGCTTGGTGTTTCACCGGATCTTGAGACAAAAAATGCGAGAGAATTATTTTCCTTCTCCCGTTCATTCTCTCTTGCCGAAAAGAGCGTTACGCTGTTATATACAGCAAAAACCGCATCACTTGGATCGGCACTGCCGTCCGATGTTATACAGAGAATAAGCGAAATAACCAACGGCTTAATAACGCCCACTTCAATATCCGATATCCCGCTTAGGGAGAAGATATATTCCCCCGAAATAGCACTTGAAAATCTCGGCAAAGCGACCTTAACCGAAAAAGAGGCTATCCGATCTGCCCTCTTGGGCACGGAATACTTTGACGTGCTCGCGATAAGCGAAGGTAAGCTCGAAAACGACGAGGTGATGATCGACGAGGAAGCCATAGGGCTTATAATCGGGCGCGATATCTACCTATCGCAAACTAAGATAGATAAATATTTGAAGTGCCCGTTCAAATACTTCTCGTCAGCATTCCTCGGTCTTGATGAAAATGACAAGGCGGAAATCAATCAGCTTGTAGTAGGCAACTTTATCCACGCGGTGCTTGAGAACCTATTTAACACTGTTATCTCACGCGGTGAAAACCTTAATGATCTTGATGAAGCGGAACGCGAAAAGTTGATCAACGAATCATCAAAGGAGTACGTTGAGCGCGAGCTTGGCAGTGCATTATCGGCAAAAAATCAAGTTATTATAGATAGAATAAACAGAGTTGCTCGTCCTATAGTTGACGGTTTATACGATGAATTTGCCAACTGCAGGTTTACGCCTGTGCAATGTGAGGTGCATATCGATGGATACAGTGCCGAAACACCAAATTCAATTATATATGATATGGAATCGGGAAAACACAGAGTAATCATCGGAGGCTATATAGACAGACTCGATACAGTAAAGATTGGAAAAGACGTCTATGTAAGAGTCGTTGACTATAAAACGGGAATCAAAGAGTTCTCGCTTGACGATGTGAAAAAGGGCGAAAATCTACAGATGCTACTGTATTTGAAATCTGTGGTTGAAACCAAGAATCCCGCCTTTCTTAAGCGGCTCGGAGTCGATGACGACGGGCAACTTGTACCTGCTGGAATCGTGTACGTTAAGACCTCGGTAGCCGATGTCACAATTGATTCTCCGTCAGACGAGCTTGCCAAACAGGAGGTAAAGGCTACGTTTGAAAGACTTGGAGCTTCTCTTGACTCACCGGAGGTTCTCGAGGCAATGAATCCCGAGTTTACACCAATGACGAAGACAAGAAAGGGGCAGGAACCTATGCCCGCCACATACTCTCTTGAGGATTGGAAACGTATCAACGACGAGATGAAAGAGGCAGTCCTCTCGATTGCCAATGAAATAACGAGCGGTCATATCGTCGCAAAGACAAACGTCAGCGATAATGCAAGTTTCCATCCCTGCAGCGACTGTAAATTCAAGTTCATTTGCAGAAACGCAGTGAAATAGTGCGCTACGCTCGGTGAGCAATAATATCATTTGCACAACAAAACACACGGGAAAATCTATCCGTCTTATCGGAGAAGTTGAAACCACCGTTCTGTGCGGGCATTGTATTTGACCGGTCAAACGCATTATGGGCTAACCTCCCCCTTATAACTACAGAAAGAGAGAACGAATTCGTAGTGAAACGTTCTCTCTTTTATATATTAAATATTTTTTATAAACTCCTGTACTTCACTCTCGGGAATGCCGAGGACGAGGGAGAACTCGGTGTTGATAAGCTTTTCCGCTTTTTTCATAGAGTTTTCATCTGCAATATAATTTTTCTTACCTTCCTCTTCCCTGCGGATACCCGTTCTATAGACGGAGTCGATCATACAGAGTATCTTGACTCTGTCGGCTGTGGCAAGTATCTTTTTATACGCCTCGGATCGCGCTCTGTTATCCTCTATCCATTCCAGAGGCGGAGAGTTCTTTGCAGTCTTAACGACATCAATTATTTCTTCTTTAGTAAGAAGCGGCTTCATCTGTGAAGTAAGAGCCTCATTCTCAGTAGGAACGTATGTCAAAGACGGAGCGTTTGAAGAATACTCCTTCATAACGTAATATGCTCTTGTTACGTCGCCTACCGCCTGATTTGTTATATCGACAATTTCCATAACGCCAAGCGCGCCGTAAACTACCCTATCACCTATGCCGTACATATTACGCCTCCTTCTTTAACCGTATCAGTAACTAATTTGCTTATTATGTATATTATACCACATTTTAAAGAAAAAATCTAATAGACAAAACAAACAAAATGTTTTGACGAGTTTTGTGCAAAACGGATGATTTAAGGATATTTTCTTGAAAAAACTTGCTTTTCTAAATTTATTGTTTCACATAAAAAGGACGCGTATCGATGCACGCGTCCTTTTATTGCTGTTTTGCCGTGAGAAGATGTATATTCCGACTTTGTCAGAGTTATATTTTTCGCGATGCGAAAAGTTATATTCCGACTTTGTCAGAGTTATATTTTTGCTTGCGCAAAAGTTATATTGAATCGCTTCGCGCTTCAGTTATATTAAAGCCTCCCGGCTTTAGTTATATTATATTCGCCTTCTAACTTCAAACTCGCGTAGCGAATATAACTCACCGTAGGTGAATATAACTGCCGAAGGCAATATAACTCGCCTTTAGGCGAATATAGTTGCGTTGCTCCTTTAGGCGAATATAGCTGCGTTGCTCCTTTAGGCGCAACGCTTAATACATTCCATCCATGCCGGCGCCTTGAGGAGGCATAGGAGGTACAGGCTCCTTCTTGTCGGAGACACCCGCCTCGGTGGTAAGAACGGTGGATGCAATGGATGCCGCATTTTGAAGAGCGCATCTTGTTACCTTTGCAGGGTCAACAATGCCGCACTCAAGCATATCGCAGTAGGTCTCGTTGTATGCATCGAAACCGTAACCTATCTTGCCGGATTCACGGATCTTGGCTATAATAACCGCACCGTCAAGTCCTGCGTTATCAGCTATCTGCTTCATAGGAGCGGTGAGAGCCTTAGCAACGATCTGTGCGCCCGTCTTTTCATCACCCTCGAGGGTAGCGACAACTGCCTCAACAGCGGGGATAACGTTGATAAGTGCTGTACCGCCGCCTGCAACGATACCTTCTTCAACTGCCGCCTTTGTAGCGTTGAGAGCATCCTCGATACGAAGCTTCTTCTCCTTCATCTCGACCTCGGTAGCCGCACCAACCTTGATTACTGCAACACCGCCTGCAAGCTTAGCAAGGCGTTCCATAAGCTTTTCTTTATCGAACTCGCTGGTAGTATTCTCAAGCGCAACGCGGATCTGTGCAACTCTCTCTGCGATAGCAACCTTGTCGCCTGCACCGTCAACGATGATGGTGTTTTCCTTGGTGATCTTAACCTGACGTGCGCGTCCGAGATCTGCAAGAGTGGTATCCTTGAGATCAAGACCATGCTCGTCGGTAATAACCTGACCGCCGGTGAGAGTCGCGATGTCTCGGAGCATCTCCTTACGTCTGTCACCGAAGCCGGGAGCCTTTACCGCCGCAACGGTGAACGTGCCGCGGAGCTTGTTAAGAACGAGAGTAGTGAGAGCCTCGCCCTCAACGTCCTCTGCTACGATAAGGAGCTTTCTGCCCGACTGAACTATCTGCTCAAGAAGGGGAAGAAGGTCCTGTATAGATGAAATCTTCTTATCTGTGATAAGGATAAGGCAATCATCAAGAACCGCCTCCATCTTATCCGAATCGGTAACCATATAGGGAGAGAGATATCCGCGGTCAAACTGCATACCCTCTACGACCTCGGAATAGGTCTCGGCACTCTTAGACTCCTCAACGGTAATTACACCGTCTGCGGTAACCTTCTTCATCGCATCTGCGATAAGTCTGCCTATCTCCTCGTCAGAAGCACTGACAGCACCAACTCTTGCAATATCCTCGTTACCGGAAACTGTTTTAGACTGTTTTGCAAGCTCTGCAACAGCCGCATCGACCGCCTTAAAAATACCCTTTCTGAGTACCATAGGATTAGCTCCTGCAGTGACGTTTTTCATTCCCTCGTGAATAAGTGCCTGAGCGAGAAGAGTTGCGGTGGTAGTACCGTCACCCGCCGCATCGTTGGTTTTGGTCGCGACCTCACGCACAAGCTGCGCGCCCATATTCTCTGCCGCAGACTCAAGCTCGATCTCCTTAGCAATCGTAACACCATCATTGGTGATGAGGGGTGCGCCGAACTTCTTATCAAGTACTACGTTTCTACCCTTAGGTCCGAGTGTGATCTTAACGGTATCGGCAAGCTTATCCACACCGCGAAGAAGTGCGCTACGAGCTTCCATACCGTAAATTATTTCTTTTGCCATAATTACTCCATTCTGCCGTTTATACGGCTATTTGTAAACTATTATTGCTATTTTCTTGTTTTAGCAATGCGTATTAGTCCTCTACTACTGCGAGTATATCGGACTGACTTACTATAGTATATTCTACGCCGTCGAGCTTTACCTCTGTGCCGGTGTACTTGCCGGTGATAACCTTTTCACCAACCTTAAGTGTCATTACAACG
>JAZRAE010000090.1:0-4151 GCA_045634385.1 Eubacteriales bacterium
AGGGCTACGGCGACTTCAAGTTAGCTGTAGGCGAGGCTTGTGCCGATGGACTCAAGGATGTAAGAGATGAGTTTGCAAAACTTATGCAGGATAAGGCTCACCTTGAGGCTGTGATGAAGATGGGCGCCGAGGATGCGTACACATATGCAAGACGTACTATGTCTAAGGTTAGAAGAAAAATCGGTTTCGTTTAAATTTTTACGGCACTTCATGTCAATTCATAAAAAGTGGGCAAAAGAAATTGTTCTTAAGCCCACTTTTTTTGTTTTTTATTATTTCTTATTTTTCTCCGATTTTTTCCATTTTTTGCAAACTATAGTGTACATATTACACATTCAATCTTTTTATTAAGTTAGATTTATCTTTCATCGCGTTTTTGGTATCAACAACAATAACTACAAACAATGCCACCGCAACCACGGAGCAAAACGGGTCATGCATAAGCTCCACCACGGGATCAAAAATCGGTAAAAGCTTTATTACCGCAGCGCACAATACTCCCCATATCAAAGAGAAACGCGGACACACGTAACCAAAAATATTGCCTCCTTCGGCGGTATAATCCCAGAGCCTGACGCCAAGCAGTTTGTGAGTGAAGAATCCAACTCCGAGTTCGACGATAGTTGCAACAGCCATAGCAAACAGAGCCAGTAAAAGAAAGTTATCTACCGCACCGAGCAAAACCGAAGTCAAGCATATCCCGATACCGTAGATTGGGCACACCGGACCTTTTGCAAGTCCGCGGTTAATAAATTTTCCATGTTTAATTGCGCAAAATGTAACCTCAACGCACCAGCCAAAAAAAGAAAAGATAAGAAAATATATTAGATAATCATACATATCCTTATTTTCTTACCTTTTCAATTAATTATTATTATGTTTCGTCTGTTAATTTGGTAATTTTAAGAATTACAATTCGACCGTCTCATAGGGCTCGATTATAATTCTGTCATCAAAATCAAAATCCTCGGGATCTGCATTATCAAACAAGCCGTAGTGAATCGGAATAGCCGCCTTTGCTCCAATCTCGTAAGCAAAGTCTGCAGCATCCTTTGCGTTCATATTGTTGCCCCTGCCGTTAATGGGGAGGAAGGCGTAATCCACGCCGTCCTCGACAAGATCAAGACAGTCATCAATAACGTCAAAGTTGTAGAGAGTATCGCCGCTGACATAGTAGGTCTTCTCACCGTCGTCAAGAATAAAACCGACCGCATCTCTCTCGCTATGCTCCGCCTTTACAGAATAGAAGGTCACACCGCCCTCACTCCAAACCGTATGCGGAGTGAGAAGAACAATGTTGTGAGAAGTTCCGAAGGAGCGGAGCTTTTTGTATGCCGCACCGCCGGCAAGAACGGTAATCTCCTTATCCGTGCGAGCAAAGAATCTGTCAAGAGTCGCCTTGTCAAGATGATAAGGATGTGAGTGAGTTATAAGAATTACGTCGGGCTCTACGTCAAAGAAGCTTTCATCAATCGGGATTTTTCTCTCATCCCCCTCACCGCCGCAAGATAAAAACGGATCTACCAAAACCGTTATTCTTTCATTTTCAAAAAGCAATCCTGCCTGTGTTAACCAAGTTACCTTCATATATTTCTCCATTCTGTCACAACCGTATTTTGTGATTTATCTTTCAATTATGACAATGATTATTTACATTATTTGCGTTTATTAAAAAATATATTTCAAAGAATGTGTATAACTTTTTTTGTTATTTTTTATTCTTCGCAAAGAGCATGTTTTACATACTAATTAGTTTTATTTAATTTTTCGGCTTCTACTATTATATATTATCACAAAAACCACTGTTTTGTCAATCAAAAATATTTCATTGTATATTCTTATTTTAAAAAAGTATTGACTTTTCAAAATCTTTGTAGTAAAATCTATATATAAAAAATCTAAAGACTGTGACGAAGACAGTAGCCGCGCAAAAAAGGCACAGAGAGTCGGGGTAGGTGAAAGCCCGATACGGAGTATGCGCGAGACGGCAGACGCCGTGGCATTTTGTTGATCGGGATATTTCCTATCGACCCTTGCCCGAATATCACTTCCGAGTTGCGCTTGTGAAAGCGAGTGTATCAGAGACGGCTTTGCCGATCTATGCATACAAGTAATGAGCGACGGTGCCCTACCGTAATCTTGGGCGCATATTGGTGGATATGTGAATGGATGGTATAATTGTTTCCGTTTCCATATTGGGGGCGGTTTTTTTATTTTTGCGCAGTGAAAATAAAAATCAACGGCTTGCGTTGCATATAATCCACTCACAATAGTGTGATAATTGAAGTACTGAATAGATAATACAAAATAAAAAAATATAAAAATCACCGCAGGCGAAAGAGAGCGCTGTATTGATACAACGGCAAGCTTACTCAGCTTTCCGTTTGTTAGCTTGTTCATAAAACGGCTAACTGCTCATCCACCCCAAGCGGTTCACCTTCGTCTCGTTGCGACTCGGTCACCTCGGGGTCTGACAGTTGTTAACTGTCATTCAATACCCTCGGTTTCGCTTCGCTACCCACAGGAGAAGGCAGGAAAGGAGAAAAAATGGAGATTTATGAGAAGGTCTCGACAAACCTAAACTTTGTTGAGAGAGAAAAGGCTACCAGAGCATTCTGGGAAGCAAACAACATCTTCGAGAAGAGTATCGCCGAGAAAGAAGGATGTCCTAACTACACGTTCTTCGACGGTCCGCCTACCGCAAACGGTAAGCCCCACATCGGCCACGTTCTTACTCGTGTAATTAAGGATATGGTACCCCGTTACCAGACTATGAAGGGCAAGAGAGTCCTTCGTAAGGCGGGTTGGGATACACACGGTCTGCCCGTTGAGCTCGAGGTTGAGAAAAAGCTCGGTATCGACGGAAAGGATCAGATAGAGGCATACGGCCTCGAACCCTTCATCGGACACTGCAAGGAGTCCGTATGGAAGTATAAGGAAATGTGGGAGGACTTCTCCGGCACGGTTGGATTCTGGGCTGATATGGATCATCCCTACGTTACCTACACCAACGACTTTATCGAGTCCGAGTGGTGGGCACTCAAGGAGATCTGGAATAAGGGCCTGCTTTACAAGGGCTTTAAGATCGTCCCCTCCTGCCCCCGTTGCGGCACTCCCCTCTCCAGCCACGAGGTTGCTCAGGGCTACAAGACCGTAAAGGAGAAGTCTGCGATCGCACGCTTCAAGTGTGTAGACGAGGATGCGTACTACCTCGCTTGGACAACCACCCCTTGGACACTTCCCTCTAACGTAGCACTCTGCGTTAACCCTAAGGACACCTACTGCAAGGTTTCCTGCATCGACGGTAACGTATACTATATGGCAGAGGCGCTTCTTGACAAGGTTCTCTCTCCTCTCGCAAAGGAGGAAGGCGAAAAGGCTTACGAGATCCTCGAGAAGATGACCGGCGCCGATCTTGAGAGACGCGAATACATTCCCCTCTTCGACTTCACCGCTGACGAGGTTACACGCCAGAAGGCTAAAGCGCACTACATCGTATGCGACGACTACGTAACCATGTCCGACGGTACTGGTATCGTACACATCGCTCCCGCATTCGGTGAGGACGACTCCAAGGTTGGAAGAAAGTACGAGCTGCCCTTCGTTCAGTTTGTTGACGGCAAGGGTGAGCTCACCGCTAACACTCCCTACGCAGGCATTTTCGTTAAGAAGGCTGACCCCATCATCCTTGAGGATCTCGCTAAAATGGGCAAACTCTTCTCTGCTCCCAAGTTCGAGCACGACTATCCTCACTGCTGGAGATGTAACACGCCCCTCATCTATTACGCTCGCGATACCTGGTTTATCAGAATGACCGCTATCCGCGACAATCTCATTAAGAACAACAACACCGTTAACTGGATCCCCGAAAACATCGGTAAAGGCCGCTTTGGCGACTGGCTCGAAAACGTTCAGGACTGGGGTATTTCCCGTAACCGCTACTGGGGCACACCCCTTAACATCTGGGAGTGCGAATGCGGATGCCAGCACGCTATAGGCTCTATCGAGGAGCTCAAGGCTATGTCGGATAACTGCCCCGATAATATCGAGCTTCACAGACCCTTCATTGACGCTGTTACCATCAAGTGCGACAAGTGCGGCAGCCAGATGAAGAGAGTTCCCGAGGTTATCGACTGCTGGTTTGACTCGGG
>JAZRAE010000091.1:0-24321 GCA_045634385.1 Eubacteriales bacterium
TATCTTCACCGTAGGTGAATACCTGAGTGCACCAGAAAACCCCCGATCGTAAGATCGGGGATTTTGGTTTTCTTGGGGCTGCTACTCGTTGATTTAGACTTGGTTCTGTCGCTTGCGACAGAGTCCAGTTCGCATACCCCGACCGAAGGTCGACAAGCTCGCTTGTCAGGCGCAGGGAGTGGGTATCTTCACCAAAGGTGAATACCTGGGCAGCTCCAGAAAACCCCCGACCAGTAGGTCGGGGATTTTGGTTTTTATAGAGCCAAATCCCCTCACGCCCCGCAGGGCATATCACTTGCCGAAGGCAAATATCTCTCCCGAAGGGAATATCACAAATCCCGCAAGGGAAATATAACTATTGCGTAGCAATAATATAACTTCGGCAAAGTCGAAATATATGCCTTCACGAATAACTCGAGATAGTATCGACTCAACTCTGTCACTACGCGTGTTTTTCCACCCTACTTACTATTCTATAATAAACAAAAAAGAGAACCCCATCTGTCCAAAGCATCGCACGTTTTGGCATCGACATATAGGTTCTCTTTTTTTACTTATTACAATTTACAATATTATATCACTTATTAGATTATATATAATACTATATATTTTGTTATATATTATATCTCCGTTATATAATAAAAGTTACCTTATCAGCTTTAGCTATTTTTTCTTCGTTTCCGTTTTTATCAAGCTTTAAAATTGCCGAGCCGTTGGAAAATAAAATATCGCCCGTTACCTCATCCACGCGAAAAGCGGTTACTCCGGTACGCACCAATCTATCCTCTCCGTTGGGGGCGAGACATCTAAGTTCCCATGATCTCGGAATTATGCCCGGGTTTTTATCTCCGCGCTTGGCGTTCTTCTTCAACTCCATTTCTGCATTTATAAGGTTTCCGTCTATGAACATCTTGCCTTCATCTCTGTTTTTAAGATTAGAGCGAGAGAGTGTCTTACCCGAATATTTAGCCGAAAAGACGTTGAGGAAGCCAAACAAAGCCTCAAAGAGTCTAACGGGAATCATAACGATATCTGCAAGGCAACCAAGTGTACTTCCGCCGCCTGCGCCCGGGTTATACGGTTTTCTTATGTAATAGAGAGAGCCGTCGGAAGTACTTGCCGGGTGGGTGTAGTCATATCTGTTATCAGTCAAGATCTCCTCGAGCGTGCCGCGTGAGATATCTAAAATACAGATAGATGACGGTCCTCGATTAGCCATTCTTTCCACAGGGGCATACATCTCATTGAGTATCTGACCGTAGCTCATCGTCTGTCGATCCTCACGAGGAGCGGTGCTTTCCGGAAGACCTATACAACAAAAATAGATTTTGCTTTTATTAACGCGCGACCACACCGGTGTAACGTCAAGGGAATGCCCCTCTGTATATGTAATAAATTGCTTGCTTATCATATCAAGCACGCCAATATGACTCTCGCCTGCAAAAGCACTCGTTGCCACCATAAGATCACCGCGGATGTCAAAGTCACGGTAGAAGACGTTACTGCCGCAAAGAACTATTCCCTCCTCTTTAGAGGATGCGTCCCGAGGCTTTCTGTATATTCCGTTGGTGTTATCTATATCAAGTGAATATATGATATCGCCATTGTGTGAGCCTACACAATTTACAAATGAGTAAATCGAGCTGACCGCATCATCTGCTGACGCCCCTTGCCGATACGTGCCGGTAAATGCCGCGCCCGTTCCGGTATATTTCCACTCATTCCTCTCGGCTGAATCCTTTACCTTGGTTTTGTAAGAGTCAAGGATTCCCGAGCCGATCTCATTGATCTCACCGTTATTATACTCATAAAGCTTACCGTTTGATATATATTTGAAGTTCACGATTAAAACCTCCAAACGTAGTATAAATCAATTATATCATATATACGGTTATTAGTCAATACAACCTTGAGCGCAGCTAACAAAGGATATTAAGAAACAAAAAAACCCTTGTTTTTCACAAGGGTTTTTTATGTAGAAGATATTTAACAAATTAAGCTGCCTTCTTAGCCTTAGGAGCCTTCTTAGCCTTGGGAGCCTTCTTAGCCTTAGCTGCCTTTGCCTTCTTGATCTTTGCGCAGTGCTTGCAACCGGGAGCCTTGAACTGGTTCTTGGTTGTCTTGAGCTGCTTAGCGAAGAAGATAAGACCTACAAGAGCGCCGATAGCTGCTGCTACAAGAGTAATCTTTACAGTGAAATCGGTAACCTTGAATGTGAAGAAGGTGATAACTGCAAATGATGCTGCAGTGCCGAGAGTAGTAGAGCAGAAGAGGTAGATCTGTCTGAACCACTTGTAAACAACGAATGCAGAAACGAGCATGCAAAGGTGAAGAAGAACTGCGTAGAATGCGTTGATAACTCTGGGGCTGGACATCTCAACGATCTTGTTGAAGATATCAGAAGTAGTGAAGAACTTAACTGCAAGGCGGTTAATAATCACATAACCAAAGCCTACACCAAGAGCAACGGTAGCGAACTTATAGTACTTAATGCAGAATGCTGCAAGAACTACTGCTGCTACGATACCTGCAAGGTAGGTAGGATCAACTGACTCATTAAGAGCGGGGAAGAAGTAGTCGAGTATGCGAGTGCAGATTCTTGCTGCTGCCCAAGAACCGAATACAACTGCCGCGAGGGGAAGTGCAATTCTGTAAACCTTAAGGCTGTTCTTTGCGTAGAAGAAGAGTGCGATAGAAATAAGGAGTGCAACTGCTACAGCAAACTTTTCATGGCCGTTTGTGAAGTTGATAAGCTTGTTCATGAAGCCAAGGAAAAGGGAAAGTGCTTTAGAGTACACTACGTGTGCGTATTCCATAAAGAATAACATGGTAAACCTCCAAATATATTTTTTACGATACTATTATAACACCACTATTTAAAAAAATCAATAGGAAAATTAAAAAAAATTAAAAATTATGAAAATTTTTTGTACTTTCTTACAATGATTTAATATTTTTACATTTTTTCATAAAGTTAGTAGACATTTATACACAAATTGTCAATTATTTTTACTTTCGTGACTAACATCTTAACAACATATAAACATTTTATTTAAACTAAATTATTATATAATGATAGTTTCGCTTCCCGTCTTAGTAGAATAAGAAAGTAAAATTATGTTTTTGTGTCTAAAAAAACACGTTTATGAAATCTTCGGTTTGTGCACTATAAAAAGATCTATTTTAAAAGGGCTGATCGGTAAACATGCTATGTGTGAAAGAAACACCGGAGAATGCGCATCCAAGATCACCGAAACTGTCAGATAAAAAGAGAGTTAAACGATCTTTTTTTAAGTCTTTTTCAACACGCAAGCAAGTATTTGTATATCACAGTCGCAAAAAGATCACAGCAATTTAAAGTGCAAAATCAACGCTTAAATCGTATTTTTCTAACTTTAGTTAGCATTTTCGCACGGTTTTTTCATTCCCTTCAAGTATCTTACGGATACTTAATACGAATATCGCGGTACACAAAATTGCAGCTGTTGCATCCGCTATAGCCTCCGCACAGTAGACTCCGACAACACCGAGAAAATTCGGTAAAATATACGCAAGGGGTACAAGCAAAATTACCTTTCGTAACAGAGCGATAAAGAGTGAGATCTTCGCCTGGCCGAGAGCGACAAAAGTATTCTGGCAGGTTCTCTGCAAGCCGAAAATTGTCATTCCAAGAAGGAATATGGGCATATACTGCTTTACAATCGCAATGACACCGATGTCATCTGTAAACATTCTGCCGATCAATCCCGGGAAAATTATCATAAACAGAATGCCTACAAGATTTACAGAGAACATTATCGTCATAGAAATCTTAAAGCACTCCTTGACTCGATCACTCTTTTTATGTCCGAAATTATAGCTGAGGATAGGAATTATTCCCTGCCCGAAGCCCGCCAAAGGGATACTTACAATTTGCATTGCACTCTGCATAGCAGCAAGAGCCGCAACGTGTGTCGTGTCACCAAAGGTTCTGAGCTGACCATTAAGTGTGAATCCGACAAGACTCTCCGTGCTTGACATAACAAAGGGAGAGATGCCAAGTGCGGATATTTTGCCTATTATCGCCGCGCTCGGCTTCATTTGCTTAAAATCAAGCCTTATTTCTGCTCGCTTAGAAAACAGGAAGGAGAGTACCCACGCGGCGCTCACCGCCTGCGAAATAACCGTAGCTATTGCCGCGCCCTTGACTCCGAGTCCAAACGCAAAAATAAATAAAGGGTCAAGCGCGGTATTAAGCACCGCACCGATGACGACAGATAGCATCGCTATTCCGGGTCTTCCCTGCCCGCTGATGAACATATTAAGACCCGTTGATATCATAACAAAGACTGTGCCGATAAGATACACCGAGAGATAATCTTTTGCGTAAGGCAGAGTGTCAGCCTCCGCACCCGCAATTCTTAACATTGGGTCCATAATAAAATACGGAACTGCGGTACATATAACAGCAAAGAACAAAAGCATCACAAATCCGTTGTTCAAAATACGGCACGCTTCTTCTTTGTTCCCTTTGCCAAGCTGAATTGAGGCAAGAGGAGATCCTCCGCCGCCCACCAACGAGGAAAACGCGGATATTAGCAGCACTATCGACGTGGTAATTCCCACGCCCGCAAGAGCCTCGCCTCCAACCCCCTCGATGTGGCCTATATATATCTTATCTATAACTCCGTAGAGTAAATTCACAAGCTGTGCGGCAACAGACGGAAGAGCCATCTTGAATACTAACGGCAACATCCTTTCCGTACCAAGCTTTTCATCGTAACGTATACTCATTTTTATTTCCTTAAACATAATTTGCAAAAACATTTTATCACAAAGACTGCGTTTTGTAAAGATTGTTTTCTTCATTTATATTATATATAGTATAAAAAGGACCGTCATTCCGCGCTCACGCAATGAGTATATCGAGTGCGTAAGCACATATCAACGTGTTCCCCACCAAAAGAAAAAGAGAGAACATTTCAGCTAAAAACCGATTTGTTCCCTCTCTCTGCTTGTAATTATGGGTTTGGGTTTAGCCCATTTTGCATTTGACTATTCAAATGCGAAGCTCGAACTTAGCAGCAGTTTTCAAATTCTCCGCTAAGAACATCACCCATTTTCCCGTCCTCTTTTATTTACAATTACTGTTTTTGTATTTTACCGGTATGGTATAATTCCGCGCTCACGCAGTAAGATATCGAGTGCGCGAGCACATATCAAACGCATAAGAGTGTATCGAAAATTCGCGCAAACGGATTTATATCGATGCGTAGTGTCATGGGGGCACCGCGCAAACAAAATTAAAATCTCGGATCAATGAGCTTTACTTCATCAACGACTTCTATGCCAAATTTATCGGCAAGTCTTAAACCTCTGATAATCTCATTTCCGTCAGCAACGTGACGCTCGTGGTGAGAATCAAAACCAAGAGTTGCCTTCGCGCCGAGTCTGCCCGCCACACGCCAAAATTCCTCGTTTGGATAATGTCTGCCGTCTCTCATACCGTAGAGGTTGATCTCAAGAGGTATATCACACTCTCGTGCCGCCCTAACGAGTCTTGCACTCTCCGAGCGGTAGCAATCAAGATCTCCGACAAAGTTAACCATATCAGGGTGGGCAATGATGGAATATCTGCCCGTTTTCATCGCTGTGATGGTGTTATCAACATAGGCTCTCATCTTAGCCTTATCATCCGTCCTATCAAAAGCGCAGAAGGTAAAATCATCCACATCACCCTCGTTGCCGATAAAGTGACCTGCGTATATTATATATTCAATAGGATGCTTTCTGTAAAGGTCGATGAGTGACGCGAAATATTTCGGATAATACTCGGTCTCAAAGCCTATGTGTATGTTAATATAATTTTTGTACTTTTCTCTGAGTGACAAAAGCGTGCGGCAATAACCGTCGATCTCATCCACTCCCATTCTGCTATACGACACATACCCGTCGCGTAAGGGATAGGGGGAATGATCAGAAAAGCCGAGAGTATAAATACCCTCGGCGATAGCTTTTCTGATATAATCCTCTTCCATGCCACAAGCGTGGCCGCAACGATAGGTATGGTTATGGTAGTTACACCTCATACCCGATTATAAGTTAATTAGATAACGCCGCCAAGGAAGAGACCTGCAACTGCAACTGCAGCTACAATAAGAAGAACAAGGAGAGTTCTGCTGAACTTTCTCTTGCGAGCAAAACGACGAGCCTTCTTCAAGTACTTGGAGATAGGATCCTTCTTGCCCTTAACAGACTTCTTGAACTTACCAACCCACTTAATATCGGACTTAGCGATATCGTCGCTCTTACGGATAGCCTGGGGCTCGTGTGCGAAACGGTTACGAAGGTTTCTGTACTTAACAAGTACGGGGAGAACCTCGTCACGATCGGGTGCAAATCTTGCATTGTTGAGTCTGTTGATGTACTCGGTAACACCATTAGTTGCTACACCGAACTTCTCACAGCAAAGCTTATCAAGCTCAAGGAAGTTATTCAAGAACTTTTCATTTAATTTTCTGCTCACGACTATAAACCTCACTTAAAAATATTTTTTTTACACGTACATTATACAATATATTTTTGAAATTTGCAATAGGTTTTGAAAAATATTTTTCATTTTTTTTAATATTTTTTCATTTTTTTTAAGACTTTTTCATAGAATTTTTTCTTTATCATCGTTTTTAATGAACATTTGTATGTTTTTAATTAAGCGACCAAGTGCTCGATTAATATTTTAATTCCCATCAAAACAAGGACGATACCACCCGAGAGTTCGGCAACAAACTTGTATTTTGAGCCAAAAACATTTCCGATTTTTACACCTACAGCGGATAAAATAAAGGTTATAATACCGATGGCAAAAACTGCTATAAGTATCTGCCCGATGCCTTTAAGATCGACCGACATACCAACGCCTGCCGCAAGCGCATCAATGCTTGTCGCAACCGCCATAGTTAGCATAACTTTGAAAGACAGAGACGCATCGGTGCAATCACACTCATCCTCTTTTGAGAGAGCCTCTTTGATCATATTTCCACCGATACAGCCGAGCAGTACGAAGGCTATCCAGTGATCTATGACCTCTATGTATGAAAGGAACGCCGCGCCGACGGTACATCCGATGAAAGGCATCAACCCCTGAAATACACCGAACCACGCACCGACAACGAGCATATGCTTGATTTGTACTTTTTCTGTAGCCAAACCTTTACATATAGCCACGGCAAAGGCATCCATGGAAAGAGCGAGTGCCATTAAGACAATTTCAAAACCTGACATTTTCTTCTCCGCTTTTGTTTTCTTTTTTTATGGTGTATATTCTAACATACAAATATATATTTGTCAATCTTAATATAAAATTATTATTTTCTTACCTTGACTATACCGTTGTTTTATGGTATAATACTTTGTTAGTAAATAATATACAAAACACATATGGAGGATTTTCACTATGCAGTGGACTTCACTTAACGAACTCAGAGAGAAATACCTCTCCTTCTTTGAGAGCAAGGGACATTTAAGACTTCCCAGCTTTTCTCTCGTACCCAACAACGACAAATCACTTCTTCTTATAAACTCCGGTATGGCACCTATGAAGAAATTCTTCACCGGTGAGGAAATCCCTCCCCGCAACCGCGTGTGTACCTGTCAGAAGTGTATAAGAACACCCGACCTTGACAGAGTCGGACACACCGCTCGTCACGGCACTTACTTTGAGATGCTCGGTAACTTCTCCTTTGGCGACTACTTCAAGGATGAGGCTATTCCGTGGGCGTGGGAGTTCTTAACCGAGTGGCTTGAGATCCCCGCTGATCTTCTCTGGCCGTCCGTGTACGAGCATGATGATGAAGCGTACGCGATCTGGAGAGATAAGATAGGTGTACCCGAGGAACACATCGTTAAGCTCGGTAAGGCGGATAACTTCTGGGAGCACGGCTCAGGTCCTTGCGGCCCCTGCTCCGAGATCTACTTCGACAGAGGACTGAAGTGGGGCTGTGGCTCTCCCGACTGTAAGCCCGGCTGTGACTGTGACAGATTTATGGAGATCTGGAACAACGTATTCTCTCAGTTTAACAACGACGGCAACGGTAATTATACCGCGCTTAAGCAGAAAAATATTGACACGGGTATGGGTCTTGAGCGTCTTGCGTGCGTTATGCAGGGTGTCGGCAACCTCTTTGAGGTAGACACAGTAAGACACCTTCTTGACACCGTATGTGCCATTGCAGGTAAGACTTACGGCGCTGATGCAAAAGACGATATTTCCATCCGCGTTGTCACCGACCACGTAAGAAGTGCAACCTTTATGATCTCCGACGGAGTTATCCCCTCCAATGAGGGACGCGGCTACGTTCTCAGAAGAATATTAAGACGTGCAAGCCGTCACGGTAAACTGCTCGGAATCAACAGAATGTTCTTAAAGGAGCTTTCGGAAATAGTTATCTCGCAGAACGAGGGAGCATATCCCGAGCTTCGTGACAAGTACGACTACATCCTCAAGGTTATCGTGCTTGAAGAAGAGAGATTCAACGCTACTATAGATGCAGGTCTTGGTATTCTTTCCGGTGTGATCGATTCCGCTCTTGAAAAGGGTGAGAAGGTGATCTCCGGCGAGGATGCATTCAAGCTTTACGATACCTTCGGCTTCCCTGTAGACCTCACCCGTGAGATCGCAGAGGAAAAAGGACTCACTATTGACGACGAGGCGTTCACCGCCCTGATGAAGGAGCAGAAGGACAGAGCGAGAGCCGCAAGAGGAAATATTTCCGGCTGGTCCGACTCGTCTAAGACTCTTCTCAAAAATCTCCCCACTACCGAATTCCTCGGCTACACCGAATACGTGTGTGACGGTAAGATACTTTCCATCTTCGTTGATAACGAGGCAGTTGACAGCGTATCCGAAGGCGAATGTACAATCGTTACCGACAAAACAGTGTTCTACGGCGAAGGCGGCGGTCAGGTAGGCGACACAGGTGTTATCACCGTTGGTGACACCGTACTTACAGTTCTTGATACAAAAAAGACCGATGGCGTATACCTTCACGAATGCCGTGTTGAAAACGGCTCGGTATCCCTCGGCGATACAGTAACTCTCGCGGTTGACAAGCTTCGCCGCGCATCTATAAAAAGAAACCACTCGTCAGCTCACCTTCTGCAAGCGGCACTCCGTACCGTTCTTGGTACTCACGTCGAGCAGGCAGGCTCTTACGTAGACGAGCATAGAGTAAGATTCGACTTTACCCACCTTGCTTCCCTCACTCACGAGGAGATCGCAAAGGTTGAGGCTCTTGTAAACGGTGCTATCCTCGAAGCAGAGCTTTGCTCTACTACCGAGACCGATATCGACTCCGCACGTAAGATGGGTGCTATGGCACTCTTCGGTGAGAAGTACGGTTCTACGGTAAGAGTTGTTAAGATCGGCTCAACCTCCACCGAGCTTTGCGGCGGTACACACGTTTCCAACACCGGCGAGATAGGTCTGTTTAAGATCATCTCCGAAACCTCAGTTGCGGCAGGTGTAAGACGAATTGAGGGTACAACAGGTCTTGGAGTTCTCTCTCTCCTTGCAGAAAAAGAAGGTCTTATCCTCGACTGTGCAAAGGAACTTAAGGCACAGAACCCCAACACCATCGTACAGAAGGCTCAGTCACTCCAAAACGAGGTTAAGGCTACTCACAGAGAGCTTGAGAGTGCAAATGCACGCCTCGCAGAGATCAAGACAGAGAGTCTGCTCTCCGGCATTAAGACGGTTGGTAAATTCAAGCTTCTTGTGGCTAAGGTTGAGATGAAGCCCGACGCTGCGCGCGGACTTTGCGATACGGTTAAGTCCAAGTATTCCGATGCGGTTGCGGTATTCGCTGCAGTATGTGACGGCAAGCTCAACTTTGTAGCTTGCGCAGGATCAGATGCAGTTAAGGCAGGCGCTCACGCAGGCAATATCCTTAAGGAAATCTCCGCTATCACCGGCGGTAAGGGCGGCGGACGTCCCGACAGCGCAATGAGCGGCGGACGCGATCTTGACAAGGTGGATGAAGCTCTCGCACAGGTTGAGGTTATCCTCTCTAACATCTGATTAACTAACAAAAACGACAACTTTTATTGTCATTTAAACAAAAAAACAGTAGGATTTGTTCCTACTGTTTTTTTATTTCTCTTTTTTTCTTGGTTTAATTATTCATCCTCGAATTCATAGATGATTTCGGGTGAACTGCATGCTGAACCGATATATTTCTTTTCAATAGCCGACCATTCGCTTTCTGCACCTTTATATTTAACGGTTACCACAGCAGAGTTTTCAAACACGCAATCTCCAAGGTAAGTAACGCTACGTGGAATCACTACGGTTTTAAGTCTGTCGCAGCTTAAAAACGCTTGTTTGCCGATACTCGTTACTCCGTCCGGAATTATTATTTCCGTTATTCCGGAGCAATGGCTAAATACTTTGCAGCCTATAGTTTTTAATCCGCTGCCAAGCTTAAAATTCTTAACACCGTAACAAATGGCGAAAGCACCGTCTCCCAGACTAACTACGCTATCGGGAATGACTACGCTTGTCATAGAGTAACAGTAATGAAATGCATAGTTGCCTATCTCAGTAACACTATTTGGAATCACAACGTCTTTGAGGTCTATGCAGGTATCAAAGGCTCTGTCGCCTATTCTCTCAATACTGTCGCCAAGTATAACGTTCTTTAAATTATTACAGTAATAAAACGCCCAATTACCAATAGTTTTGACTCCGTTACCTATCACAACGTCGGAAAGGAGA
Source organism: Eubacteriales bacterium (assembly GCA_045634385.1). GTDB lineage: Bacteria > Bacillota > Clostridia > Oscillospirales > CAG-272 > UBA1740. The sequence continues at coordinate 10,751 of JAZRAE010000091.1, forward strand.
GTACAGTCGGAAAAGGCGTAGTCACCGATGCTTTTTACACTATCGGGAATTTCAATGCTCGTTAAAGCCTTACATCCATAAAACGCACCCATTCCGATCATTTCTACACCGTGGGGTATCACTATCCCCTCAAGCTTATGACAGGCTCCAAAAGCTTTAGCTCCGATACTTATAGTTGTAGACGGGATTTCAAAGCTAACAAGCTCAATGCATGAATAGAACGCAAAATCGCCGATAATGACAACGTTATCTGAATTTTCTACGTTTTTCAAGGACTCACAGTAGTAAAATGCAGAATTACCGATTGAGATTACACTATCGGGAATCACTATCTCTACGAGGCTATCACATTTACGAAACGCAGAATCCCCTATTTCGGTAACTCCGTCTGAGATTTTAACGCCGTAAAGATATAAAAAGTAAATAATATTTTACATTTTATTATATAAATATACTTTAACCCTATTAAAACAAAATGACGCTCAGAGAATCCCTATCCGGTGATTTCGTAAGCGTCATTTTCTATTATACAAATAATCCCATCATATTTGCTACAATAGCAAACAGACTGAATACGAATCCCATGATTCCGAAAACAAGTCCCATAATTGAGTATCTCTCGAAGAAACCAAGGTTACGTCTTGAAACAAGCGACATAACAACAGAAGCCGCAGCGAAAGTAAATCCTACGTAGTAAAAAGAACTGAGCGCAAGAGAAAGTATTCCGGCAACAAATGAGATTACAGCCCAAATAAGAGTGCGCGATCTTATGGCAGGCGGTAGATCATAATATTCCTCCGAGTCGTCGGACGCTGCATTCTCCGGTTCAAATTCGTCGTATTCCTCTGTTGTACCGTCACCTAAAAGTCGGTTTTCATACTCATTGTTAAATCCGTTACTCATACTTCCTCCTATCCAAACAAATAAACGCTTTTAACTAACAAAAGCAAAATAAGCATTTTTTCATCTTTTTATTCTATTTTAGCATACTTTTTTCAAAAAATCAACCGAATAACAAATAAAAACTGACAAATAATAAATAAAAAGGAGATATGTTATGGATATTTACTCACAAGAAGGTAAAAAAGAGATAATTGTCAGATTCACACCAAAGACAAAGGTGGTGAAAAATTCTTTCTTAGCCTTTATTTTCGGAGGCTTTATATCAATGTGTGCAGAGTTTTTGCGCCGTCTGTATATTGCGCTTGGTGCGAGCGAAAAAAACGCTTTAACTCTCATCGGTATAACCTTTATTTTTCTCGCTTCGCTTCTGACCGCGCTCGGTCTGTTTGATTGTATCGCAAGATATGCAGGCGCAGGAACTCTTGTACCGATAACAGGCTTTTCAAACTCGGTAACATCGCAGGCTTTGGATGCAAAAAGCGAGGGTTTTATTCTCGGTGTCGGAGCTAAAATTTTCACCGTTGCGGGGCCTGTTATTTTATACGGAATAACATCGGGAGTTGTTTACGGAATTATCCTATTTATATATTTATATATAATAAGGTAGGAATAAACCCGATATGTATATGTTTATTTTCATTTTGAGTAAATAATTATTGGTGTTAAATGCAAACAAGGATTGACCCAATTTATAAGAAAATTCAAAAACAAAGGTTTACATTCACACAATGAAAAGAATTAAAAAATTAAGCACGCCTCCCCGTTTTATTTCTTGGTGTTCGGTGGGTGGATATGAGGAGAAAAACGGCCCGCTCGGAGAAGCATTTGACCTATGTGACGAGAGTGATTCCTTCGGGCAAAAGACGTGGGAGATGGCAGAGGGTGAGATGGGCAGATGTGCTCTCAACTTAGCTCTTTCAAAAGGTAATATTTCACACAAGTCTCTCGACCTTTTAGTAGCGGGCGATCTGCAAAATCAATGTGTCGCAAGCTCCGTCGGGCTCGACTCATTCGGCGCGCCTTTCCTTGGAATATACGGGGCATGTTCCACTTGTACCGAGGCTCTTTTAATACTCTCATCAATGATTGATGGCGGAGCAGTAAAAACCGGAGCTTGTGTTACGACCTCTCACAACTCCGCAGCAGAAAGGCAGTTTAGAACTCCTATAGAATACGGCGGTCAAAGATCCCCGTCGGCACAATGGACTTCCACCGCGGCAGGCTCGTTTGTACTGTCGAGTGACGAGGAGCTTATACGATCCGCCAAAGTCGGTGCCGTCGAGATATCCGATTTTATGATAGGAAGAATAGTGGACGGTGCAACCGCCGATGGCTCAAATATGGGAGCGGCTATGTCGTTTGCCGCCGCTCACAGTCTTATCGAATATTTCTCACATAGCGATATGAAGCCGCGGGATTTTGATTTTATCGTTACGGGTGATCTTGGCAAGGTTGGTTCTGATATTCTCCGTGCTATACTCGAAGAAAGACTTCCGTCAGCTGCCACAAAGCATCTTGACTGCGGAAATCTGCTCTATGACAAAAAGAAGCAAGACGTACACGCCGGTGCTTCGGGATGCGGTACGTCGGCATCGGTTTTGGCAAGCTATTTTTTACCGCGTCTTGAAGAAGGTGAAATAAGCGATGTTCTTTTTCTCTCCACAGGCGCGCTGATGTCACCGTCATCCGTTCTTCAGGGAAATACGATAAAAGGAATAGCTCCGATAATACACCTTCACTCAAACTCATATTGAAATTTAATTATAAAAATATCCACTTCTCAACAAATAAAAAAAGAAAGGATTGCTATGTCAGTTCTCTTACCGTTTTTGCTCGCTTTTATTGCGGGCGGCATCCTCTCGGTTATCGCACAAATTCTCATCGACCTCACAAAGCTCACGCCTGCGCGCATACTCGTGGCGTACGTATGCTCGGGCGTGTTACTGTATGCAATCGGTGTATACGATCCGCTTTTTGACATTTTCGGTGCAGGTGTTTCCATCCCTCTCATCGGATTCGGAGCATCGATCGGATGCGGAGTCAAAGAAGCAGTGGAAAAGGATGGGTTGCTCGGAATTTTCTCGGGCGGTCTGTCAGCTACCGCCGTGGGTATAACAGTAGCTCTTGTTTTAGGACTGTTCTTCTCTCTTTTCACAAAGAGTAAGTCGAAAAGAATGTAGGTGAAGCAAAGCTTCGCAATACAGAATGCAAAATTAGGAGATGAACTTAGGAGACAGTGGGATTGAGGCATAAGCCGTAGGGACAGTCGAGGTAGCGTGGCGGCGTTTTGGTAGTGAGTTGCATTGATAATGCAAGAGCCCAAACGTGACCGAGTCCGCAGCCAAGACCGCCTGTCCCCTACAGTTTGTGCTACGTTCTTACCTCATTTTACATTCTGCATTTTGCATTTTTTAAATTTCCTCTTGCATTTTAAATATTTATATGTTATAATAAGCGTACTAACTATATTTTATACGCGCGTGGCGCAGTTATAAAACAGGCGTGAGCGCGCGTGGACGCAAAATAAACGAAAGGATGACGAAAAATGGATGAACTTTCAAGCATCTCCGATATACTCCTCTCTCTCATAGAGCAGAAGATGAGTTCATCACCCTCCATATTTAACCTTTGGTTTAACGAGTTTAAATTGGCATCTCTCACCGATGATAAGGCGATATTCACCACACCGTCGGCGATAAAGAAAAATATATTGTCTACGAAGTATCAAAAGCTTATCGTTGACAGTCTGGAGGAGGCTATCGGCTTCCCTCTCGAGATCAAGATCGTTACCGACGAGGAATTTAAAAACCCCGCGCCAAAAGCCGAGGAAAAAACAGCTCCCGTGATAGCTCCCTATTTTGAGGGTGCTTCGAAAACCAATGATGAGGATGATGATGAGAAGATAATCACCGAGAGTATCAGTTCCCCTTTGAACAAAAGAACTCTGCTTGACGACTACACTTTTGAAAACTTCGTCGAAGGATCTTCCAACAAGTTCGCAAAGGCAGCGTGCTACGCAGTAGCAAAAGAGCCTAATACATACAATCCACTGTTTATATACGGCAACTCCGGTCTTGGTAAAACGCATCTTCTTTACGCGGTAATCAACCATATGAAGAAGAATCACCCCGGTATCAACATCGTATACAAAAAGTGCGAATCCTTCCTTGATGAGCTTATAAAAGCTATAAGAAACGGATCAACCGCATCCTTCAAGGATAAGTATCGTTCCTGTGACGTTCTTCTGATAGACGACATACAATTTCTCGCAGGTAAGGAGCAGACACAGGAGGAATTCTTCCACACCTTCTCCGCTCTTTATGAATCGGATAAGCAGATAATTCTCACGTCCGACCGTCCTCCTATGGAAATAAAGCCTCTTGAAGACAGACTCCGCACAAGATTTGAGGGAGGACTCCTTGCCGACGTTCAGCCCCCGAGCTTTGAATTGCGTATAGCTATTATTAAGCAAAAAGCAGATGCTATGGGATTGTCGGTATCCAACGACCTCATTGAGTATATGGCTGAGCGTCTGCAGAACAACATAAGACAGATCGAGGGTGTTCTTAAAAGAATATACGCCGTTTATTCTCTCACCTCCGCAGAGGTAACTAAAGAGAAGATCGACGAGGTAATCTCGATAATTGATCCCGGTAACATCCCCACCGATGCGCTTATAGAAAAAATACTCTCCTCTGTAAGTAAAGCTTACGGCGTTTCCGCAGAAGAGATGAAGTCGAAGAAGCGTACAGATAACGTAACGAATGCCAGACACGTTGCCATCTACCTCATCAAGCAACTCACCGAGTTAACCTTGAAGGAGATAGGCGCAATCTTCGGCAGAGATCACTCAACCGTAGTCTTCTCTGTTGAAAAGGTAGGCAAAAATATCAAGACCGTAAATAACTACGAAACGGAAATTAACCGTCTTATCAAAGAAATTAAGGGTTAAAGTTATTAACATTGGTGTGTTGATATGTTGATAACTTTATGTTGGCGTAAAGTTTACCTATTGTGGAAAATCCGGTTGATAACAACCAACAGCAGACTCAACAAACTGTTTTATGTGAAATGTTGAGAAAAAAGTGCAAAAAAAGCCAGGCGGCGTCTGACTTTTTCGAGTTTTCCACATTATCAACACCCCCTATAACCACAACAACTACAACCATAATATTACCTTCTTTCTTTATCTCACCTTCGTGAGATTGCCGCCGACAAGCGGCATCTTGCATAACTTTCATCAAAAACGTAGTTGAGCGTTTCTTTTAAGCAAAGGAAAAGAATAGAAGGAATATTGCGTGCATTTTTATTCATACAGGAGAAAAACATGAAATTTACCATACATAAGTCAGATTTTATGCGCGTGCTTGTGCCTGCGATGGGTACCGTTTCAAATAAGAACACAATCACCGCAATCGAAGGTGTGCTTATCGAGACACTCGATAACGGAAAAATACAGATATCGACCTACGATATGAATAAGGGCTTTAGAGCAACCGTTGATCCTATTGAGATCGAGAGAGTAGGCAGATACATCATAAACGCACAGCGTCTTTATCAGACAATGCGAGTTCTTCCCGACGACGATATCACCTTTGACGTAAACGATAAGCTCAACTGCGAGATCACTGCGGGTAAGGCTTCCTTCTCTATGTTTGCACTTAAGGGAGAGGATTTCCCTAATCTTCCCGATCTTGTTACCGACAACGGCTTCTCTGTTTCCGCTGAGATTATGCGTAAGATGATCAGCAAGGTTGTACACTCTATTGCCGATCAGGATAAGAGACCTATGCTCTGTGGCGCATTCTTCAAAATAAGCGAAGGCAATATGGAGGTTGTATCCTGCGACAGCTACCGTCTTTCCAAGTGTAATATTAAGTGTGATATAGCATCCGTTGCAGGTGACAGTATCAATTACTCCTTCATTATTCCCGGACACGCGCTCGGTGAACTCTCCAAGATTCTTGCCGACGGCGATGACGAGAACGTACAGGTATATCTTTCAAGAAAGCATGCTATCGTGAAGAAGGGTGAGATCATCTTCTTTACAAGAACGATAGACAGCGAATACATCGACTATAACAGAATGATTCCCCGCGATAACGGTATTATCGTAAATATAGACAGAGAAAGACTTCTTTCCGGTCTTGAGAGAGCAAACATAATTGCAGAAGAGAAAATTCAGGGCAGCGGAAAGAGTTACGTAAAAATTTGTGTAAAGGATCAGCAACTCGGTCTCAACTCCACCTCGGTATACGGATGCGTAAACGATGAGATGGATTGCGTACACGAGGGTGACGATATAGAGATCGGTTTCAACTGCCGCTTCCTTATCGACTCGGTAAAGGCTGCAGAGGGCGAGAACCTTTACATCAAGTTTAAGAATCCCAACCAGGCAATTACAATTGAGGCAGTAGAGGAAAGCGACGAGTTCAGCTATTGCTACGTTATAGTTCACGTAAGAATGGATTACTCGGGCAGTTGATCCGAGTTTAGTAATGAAAATTAATCGATTTCGTGCCGAGAATTTCCGAAATATAGAAAAATGTGATATAAAATTCACCGACGGTGTTAATCTTATATATGGCGGTAATGCACTCGGTAAAACAAACGTAATAGAAGGAATTTACCTTTTTTCACGCGGAAAGTCTTTTCGTACCGCGCAGGAAAAGGACATGATAAAATACGATGCTCAGGGCTTTCGTGTAGCGATAGACTATGAGAGTCTTGACGGTAAATGTTCACTTGAATACGCGAACTTCGGCAGAGAAAAGCGCAGAAGACGTAACGGCTACCCCGTGAAAAGCGCAAGAGAGATGATAGAGGGATTTAAAGCTATTCTCTTTCACCCCGATAATCTCTCGCTCGTCAAGGGCGGACCGGAAGAAAGACGTGCTTTTCTTAACGTAGCGGCGGCACAGTACTACCCCGCTTATATCAGCGATTATGCAAGATTTTCGACAGCACTCGAGAACAGAAACGCACTCTTAAAGAACGCATCAAAAGGACTCTTTGTTGATGAAGGAGAGCTTTTCGCTTGGTCTGAATCAATGGCGGAGTACGCATCGTATATATATAAAACCCGAGTGGATTACCTAAAAAAGCTCGAGGTATACGTAAAGGAAATAGGGCTTAGAATTTCCGACGGTAAGGAGGAAATAAGCTTTGAATACAAATCCGACGTCACACAGGATGCTGACAGAGAAAGAGTAAAAGAGGAATATCTCATAGCACTCACCTCATCTGTTGCTCGCGAAATGATAGTCGGTACGTCTCTTTACGGACCGCAAAGGGACGATATAATAATAAAAATAAACGGTCAGCCGACAAGAGGCTTTGCTTCTCAAGGACAGCAGAGATCAATAGTTTTATCTATGAAGCTTGCCGAGGGTGAGGTAATACGAGATACCTTTGGAGAATACCCCGTATTTCTGCTCGACGAGATGTTAAGCGAACTTGACGAGGCAAGAAGAAAATTTGTCCTCGACAGTCTTTCGGGAAAGCAGACCGTAATAACGGCTTGCGAGTGTGAGGAAATGAAACCGCTTGCAAAGAACCTTATTGAAATCAAGGATGGCCAATATGTATCTGCATATAGGTAACAAAAGTAGTGTAAAAAAGAAGAATATCATAGGAATATTCGACCTTGACACCGCAACCGTGTCAAAAATAACAAAGGATTTTATAAACAAAAGTCAAAAATCGGGTAACGTGGAATATCTTGACAGCGATCTGCCGAGAGCTTTTATTCTCCTTGACGAGGAAGGAAAGACAAAGGTTAGACTATCAAGAATTTCTACCTCGGGTCTGAAGATAAGACTTGAGAGCGGAATGACCGAAGAATAAGGAATGGTATAAAAATGGAAAACGAAAAGAGAGGGTATGACGACAGTCAAATACAAGTTCTCGAAGGACTTGAGGCTGTCAGAAAAAGACCCGGTATGTATATCGGTACAACCTCAATAAGAGGTCTGCACCACCTTGTATACGAGATAGTAGACAACTCCATAGACGAGGCCCTCGCAGGAGAATGTGACTGTATAACTGTAACGATACATAAAGATAACAGCGTATCCGTACAGGATGACGGACGAGGAATCCCCTCGGGTATGAACGAGAAACTCGGTCTTCCCACACTTGAGGTCGTATATACAGTGCTTCACGCCGGCGGTAAGTTCGGTGGTGAGGGTTATAAGATCGCGGGCGGTCTGCACGGTGTAGGTGCATCGGTAGTAAACGCTTTGTCCGAGTGGGTAGAGGTAGAAAACTGCCGTGACGGCTTGAAATATACCGAGAGATTCGAGAGAGGCGCGGTGGCAAGACCCTTTGCTTGCGAAGGAAGCTCCGATGGAAAGCACGGCCTTTACGTAAGATTTAAGCCCGACCCGACAATCTTTGAGGAAACCGTGTTCGAATACAACACGCTCCTTACCAGAATGAGAGAACAGTCCTTCCTCAACGCAGGTGTAAAGATAGTACTTCGTGATGAGAGAGATGGTATTGAGCAGGAGCAGATACTCCACTATGAGGGCGGTATAGTTTCCTTTGTAGAGTACCTAAATAATGAAAAGCGCGGTAATCCCGTGCATCCTCAGGTTATTTATATGAAGGGCGAGGAAAACGGCTCAATAGCAGAGGTCGCTATGCAGTATAACGACAGCTACAACGAGACCATCATATCCTTCGCAAACAATATGGCTACCATCGAGGGCGGTACACACGAGACAGGTTTTAAAAACGCACTTACTAAAGTAATCAATGATTACGCAAGAAAAATAGGCGCGATAAAGGGTGACGATAAGGGACTTTCCGGTGATGACGTAAGAGAAGGTCTTGTGGCAATCATCTCTGTAAAGCTCACCGACGCACAGTTTGAGAGCCAGACAAAGGCAAAGCTCGGTAACAGTGAGATGCGCCGTCTTGTAGATAAGATAATGACCGCAAAGCTCGCGGAATTCCTTGAGGAAAACCCCTCTGCCGGTAAGATGATAATCGAAAAGGCTATGGCGGCAAACAGAGCGAGAGAGGCGGCAAGAAAGGCACGTGAGCTTACAAGACGTAAAAATGTGCTTGAAGTCTCTACCCTTCCCGGCAAACTCGCAGACTGTAACGAAAGAGATGCAAGACTCACCGAGGTTTATCTTGTAGAGGGAGATTCCGCGGGAGGATCTGCAAAGGGATGCCGTGACAGCCGTTTCCAGGCTATACTTCCCCTTCGCGGTAAGGTACTTAACGTAGAAAAATCAAGACTTGATAAAGTCTATTCCAATACATCGCTTATTCCTATCATTCAAGCTCTCGGCTGCGGTATCGGTGACGATTTCGACATTGAGAAGCTCAGATACGGAAAGATAATAATTATGGCGGATGCCGACGTTGACGGTTCGCACATCAGAGTTCTTCTTCTGACATTCTTCTTCCGTCATATGAGACAGCTCATTGAGAGCGGACACATCTATCTCGCACAGCCTCCGCTCTATAAGGTACATAAGGGTAAACAGCTCCGCTACGCGTTCTCTGATGCTGAAAGAGATAAATACATAGAAGAGCTTGGCGTAAAGGGTGTCGAGTCCGAGAGATATAAAGGTCTTGGAGAAATGGATCCCGAGCAGCTTTGGGAAACAACAATGGACCCTGAGACAAGAACACTTCTTCAGGTAACCGTCGAAGATGCTATCGCGTGTGATGAGACGTTCTCCGTTCTTATGGGTGATATGGTAGAGCCCAGACGTGATTTTATTACACAAAATGCCAGATTTGTAGAAAATCTTGATATTTAAATTACTGTAACATAAATAAATGAAATGTAAATAACTGTTGTCAAAATCAAGATTTTGTACGACATTGTTTTAAAGCGAGGCATAAAAATAAAATGGAACATAATTATAAATCCCAAGACATAGAGTTCCCTATGCAAAGGATTGAGTCAAGAGATATGGATAAAGAGGTAAGACAATCCTTCCTCGAATATTCCATGAGTGTTATCACATCTCGTGCTCTTCCTGATGTAAGGGACGGAATGAAACCGGGACAAAGACGTATCCTCTACGCAATGTATGAGGACAATCTTACCCATGATAAGCCCTTCCGTAAGTCTGCAACGACCGTTGGTAACGTGCTCGGTAGATATCATCCGCACGGTGACTCGGCTGTATATCAGACAATGGTAAGAATGGCACAGGACTTCTCTCTTCGTTACACCCTCGTTGAGGGACACGGTAACTTCGGTAGTGTTGACGGAGACCCGCCTGCAGCATACCGTTACACCGAGGCGAGAATGTCAAGGATCGCTAACTATATGATGAGCGATATCGAAAAGAAGGTTGTGCCTATGGTACGAAACTTCGACAATACACGTGATGAGCCTGTGGTACTTCCCTCAAGATTGCCAAACCTTCTCGTCAACGGCTCGGTAGGTATTGCTGTCGGTATGGCGACGAATATTCCCCCTCATAATCTCACAGAGGTAATTGAGGGTATCGTTTACAGAATAGATAATCCCGAATGTACTGTGGACGATCTTATGATGTTTATCAAAGGACCGGACTTCCCCACCTCGGCTATCATCTACGGCTCACGCGGTATCAAGGATGCTTACGAGACCGGACGCGGTAAGGTATACATAAGAGCAAGAGCAGAGGTAGATGACGAGCACAGACGTATAGTATTTACCGAAATACCTTATATGGTAAATAAGTCGATGCTTATTGAGAGTATCGCAAATCTCGTTAAGGATAAGAGAATTGAAGGCATTACCGCACTCCGCGACGAATCCGGACGAGGCGGTATGAGAATCGTAGTTGAGTACCGTAAGGATGCAAACGGTGAGGTTATTCTCAACCAGCTCTACAAGTACACTCAGCTTCAAGATACTTGCTCGATCAATATGCTCGTTATCGACGGCGGAGAGCCGAAGACACTTTCCCTTCCCGAGATACTCGACAGATACATATCCTTCCAAGAGGAAGTCATAGTAAACAGAACAAAATTCGATCTTGATAAAGCACTCCGTGAGATGCACATACTCGAAGGATACAAGATCGCAATAGATAATATCGACGAGGTAATCGCAATAATCAAGAAGAGTGAATCTATCCCGAATGCAAAGGAAAAACTTATGGAGCGCTTCGCACTTTCCGATGCGCAGGCGCAGGCGATAGTAGAGATGACACTCGGTAAGCTCTCCGGTCTTGAAAGACAGAAGGTCGAGGACAGACTTGCAAAGCTCGCGATAATCGTTGATGAACTGCGTGGAATACTCGCAGACGAAAATAAAGTAAAAGATATCATCAAGAAGGAAATCACCGAAATTAAGGATAAGTTCGGTGACGGAAGAAAATCCGAGATCGTTGAGGCGGTTGAGGAAATCGATCTTGAGGACCTTATTGAAAGACATACTTGCGTTATCACGGTCAGCCATACCGGTTATATCAAGCGTCAGCGCGCGAGCGTCTACACCGCACAGAACAGAGGCGGTAAGGGTGTTATCGGTATGACCACCAAAGAGGATGACTTTGTTGAGGACGTAATAGTTGCAAACAGCCATTCTAACCTTATGTTCTTCACCAATAAGGGACGTGTATACGCAAAGAAGGCGTACAGAATCCCCGAGGCAGGAAGACAGGCAAAGGGAACGAACCTCGTCAATATTATCGAACTTCAGGATGGCGAGTTTGTAACGGCAATTATTCCTATCACCGAATTTGTAGAGGGTGAGTATCTCACGATGATAACCAAGCGCGGCGTAACTAAGAGAACGTTGCTTACCGACTTTGAGTATCAGAGAAAGGGCGGTAAGATAGCAATTAACCTCGACGAGGACGACGAGCTTATCTTTGTAAGACACACAAGAGGCGATGAGAGCCTTATCATTGCTACAAGAAACGGTCAGGCAGTAAGATTTGACGAGAACAACGTAAGAGCTATGGGCAGAACAGCAAGAGGTGTAAGAGGTATTACACTCGAAGGTGATGATTACGTAGTAGGCGTAGCTCTCGTAGATGAAGAAAAGACACTTCTTACCGTAACCGAGGGCGGTATGGGTAAGAGAACAAGCTTCTCCGACTTCAGACAGATGAAGCACAGAGGCGGTAAGGGTGTGACCTGTCACAACATTACCGAAAAGACCGGTAAGCTCGCATCGGTAATTACAGTTGCTGATGATGACGATATTATGATAATCACCAATGAGGGCACGATAATCCGTACCTCGGTATCCGGTATCAACGTTTATTCAAGAACCGCAACGGGAGTTATCCTAATGCGTCTTGGCGAGGGTGCATTTATTAATAATATCGCAAGACTCGAGAAAACCGAGGAGATCGAAAAAGAGAGTGCCGAAGTGGATAAGGAGATTGAAAATACTCCCATACCCGAGGTAAAGCCCGAGATTGAAAAAGACGAGCTTGACACCGAGCACGAAAGTGAGATAAACTCCGAGGAGGAGGCGTTCTGATGAGGAACGCAAAAATAAAAATTACAAGTCTTTTAATCATCGCAACATTACTTGTATCCGCATTTATACTGACGTCTTGTAACAGAAGTTACGATGAGGATGAAATTATTGCGGCAACAAAAATTCTACTTAAAGATGCGGAAATGTTAAATATTATTTACTATGGAAGCGGAATTGAGTATTTTGATAGTGATGAAGAAAAAGGCTATTACCGTAAAGCAAATACAACTCATTTAGAAAAGCTTGGATTTTCTACAATAGAGGAACTACAAATAATTACAGAGAAAACATTCTCTGATGAGTATTCCTCCACTATATATTCAACGATACTATCTCCTCTTACGGATGATATTTCGCTTGTAAGTCCTGCAAGATATTATCAGGCATATGATGAAGAAAGCGGCTTACCGACACATATAATGGTATACTCAAACTTTACCCCTATTTTCAAAGACAGTGTAATTTATAATTATGACTCGTTAGAGGTTGTAAGATCCAAGAAAGAAAAAGTGTTTGTAAACGTAGATGCAACGGTAACGAACTCCGAAGGTAAAACACAAAGCATTACTGTAAAGATAACGCTCGTTGAAGAAGACGACGGTTGGAAAATAGATGCTCCGACCTTTGCCAACTACAACGAATATAAAGACTTATACGACGAGCTTAATAACAAGAATTTAAAATAATTTAAGAGCAAAATAAATATATTCACAAAGGAGAAAACAAAATGACTTTTAAAGAAAAACTTGTGAAACTCAGAAAACTCAAGAAAATCACTCAGGATGAGTTCGCTTGCGCTGTTGGTGTATCCAGACAGGCAGTATACAAGTGGGAGTCCGGTCAGTCCTATCCTGAGGTTCCCAAGCTCATCGAGATGAAGCATCTCTTTGGCATCAGCATTGATGATCTTCTTGACGACAACTATGAGGTTGTTCTTCCCGAGAAGAAGAGAAGAAAGAGAAGAACCGCAGAAGAAATCGCTGCAGATAACGCAGCTAAAGCAGAAAGAAAGGCTCAGCGCGCAGCGGCTAAGGCTGCAAATGCGCCCATAGCTCCTAAGGCAGCTCCTGCTCCTAAGGCAGCACCCGCGCCTAAGGCAGAGCCTACTCCTAAGGCAGCTCCCGCACCTAAGGCAGCTCCCGCACCTAAGGCAGCTCCCGCACCTAAGGCAGCTCCCGCACCTAAGGCAGCTCCTGCACCCAAGGCAGCACCC
>JAZRAE010000092.1:0-3772 GCA_045634385.1 Eubacteriales bacterium
TAACAAGGCATTATGTATATGACGGAGATCTTCTTGTAGCCGAATACACGGATACGGAAGCTATTGTTTACATATATGATGCTTTTGATAGTCCTATAGGCTTCAAGTGCAGAACGAGTAGCTACACAGCAGATGCTTGGGACGTATATTGGTACGGTAAGAACCTTCAAGGCGATATTGTAGCTGTATACAACTCAGCCGGCACACTTCTTATGTCGTACAAGTATACCGCCTGGGGCGAGACTACCAGGTATTATTCTAACGGCGGTGGTACAACCACAGCTACTAAGAATAACTTGACCTACCGTGGCTACTACTACGACTCAGATCTCGGAATGTACTACCTGCAGAGCAGGTATTATGATCCTGTGATTGGTAGGTTTATAAATGCGGATAATGCGCTATATCACAGCATGCTTGGGTACAACATGTTCGCATATTGTGAAAACAACCCGGTAAATTACTATGATCCTACAGGCGAGAACGGAGAAGCAATTCAAAATCTGCCAGCGTATTTTGCTTGGTTGCCACTAGCTGACGGGGGACTTCCAATCGCAGATCTATTGTATCTCGGATTGTGTATTTATACAGCTATAGTACTTCTTCAAGCAAAAGCACAACCGGAGCCTGAGATAGCTGATGATCCTCCAAAGTCATTAACCGAACCAGAAGATTCACCAGAAGAAATACCCACTAATGATAAGAACGATAACTTAAACAAAGATTCAAGATTCAAGGGTGAACCTGGTGAAATAATAAAAACTGGTGACACAGAAACACATATCGGCGATAATGGATTAGCAGATAAGGAGCGACATTGGACAGATCATGGCAATTCTAAGCATCACACCATACCACATGATCATGATATTGGATGGAATGAGGATGGTAAAATTGTTTGGGGTGACAAGCATAATTATTGGGATGGTAACATTCCAATATTTCCATAAAAGAAAAGGAGAATATATGCCAAAATTTTATGATTTATATAAATCCTTTGATGATTTTTATGTCACTCTAATGCGAGGCAATGAAGTTGAATTTATTTACAATGATAATAGATACTTCATTCTCCCTATATATAAAGACAAATCCGTCTTTGGAGTTTGGTTTGGAAAAGAGTATTCGGATCCCGTTCCTGAATTTTATTCTAAAGAGGACTTGCTCCTTGCGAAAACTGATAGCTTTAAACTTAAAGAAGTTTTAGATGTGATAGAAATAGTATGGTATAACTTTATATAATAACTTCATTCCAAGAGCCCGATTCGTCGGGCTCTTGGATGAATCCACTTTTGCCGTATAGATATAACCTATGATGAGATAGGAAATCCCATAGATTACTATAATGGTTCATCATACACCTTCGGTTGGGAAGGCAGAAGACTTGTCAGTGCAACCAAGGGCACTAAGTATATGTCCTTTGCGTACAACTCGGACGGTCTTAGGATAAGCAAAACCGTAAATGGTGCGGATATTTGGCAATAAATACACCTGTTACACCAATTACCGGAACTACTCCCGGGGTTAACGGTACCCCTTTTACGGTAGATCGAAAAGAAGACGAATAGTTTTAGTTACTTGAAAAAACTTTTGCGATGAGAAAGGAGAACAACATGAAAAAGTACAAATTCATTAGCTTATTGCTAATAATTTCTGTAGTGCTTGTGTCTTTTTCCGGATGCGACGTTATTAATAAGGTTAAAAGCTGGTTTGAAGATGAGCAGACAGGCGGTGAAGAAGCATGGCTCCCTCACTTCTGCTATTCGGTTGTGTCCGATGAAAAATATTACGACTACGGCGAAGAAATAAAAGTCACTATTGAGTTACAAACCGGAGCCGGTTTTGGCTCTAACATCATTGACTCAAAAGGAAAGGTTCGTATAGCCTTAGTAGAGTCTGAGTATTTTGAGATCGTCGGGGAGAGTGAGGTCTCATTTGCTGATATTATACCCCGCGAGTATCTGTGCGATGATTGCACCGGAGAGAAAGGTAAGAGCTTTGTTGCCGATTTTACAATAAAGGTCAATGATCCAACGTATATTCCAAAATTTGTCGAGATATTTGCGGCGTATGAAGTTGAGGGACCCAACGGCGAATACGTAGAAAAGGCGCGCATAGGTAATACGGGGATCGTGGATGGTCGCGAAATAACTGTGGGGTTGCGTTTTATTTCGGATTCACAAGGTGTGATAGTATCGTCTACTCCGTACAAGGCTACCACGCACTTCGATAAATATTATTCCGAGGGGGATGAATACCCGCCGTATTGCTACTTAGTTCCCAACGCGATAATATTTGAAAATGATTCCATTCTGATGGAAAGCTTCAACCGCGAATATACCGCAGGGGTTTCACGAGAAGAAATCATGGACAGATATATTGAGATGTACATGGAGTTCCATAAATCAAGCGTTGAGTGTTATTTTTACAAGCCGGTGGATGACGATGATATGTCATTCGATTACTTCTCCAAGGACGTAAGATTCAGAATTTACGTTTCGCCCGATGATGAGAACATTAAGCCGTATCTGGAGAATCCGAGGGGGGATAGAAAAGAAGATCTCGCGGCTATCCTGACATATGCGTTGAGTCTGGGGGTTATCTCGGAAGAGGAATACAACGTCGAGGTGAAAAAGATATACGATGAAAGTTGTAAATTCTATATAGATATAAAAATAGATTATACGGTAGAGGATATACATCATGAATTCTTTGATAATGCCTCATTTCCCATTCCCAAAGGCGATGACTATTTTGAATACGTTTTTGATGCAAGATGACAAATAACCGCACAAAATATCAAGTATTATTTACAGAAACCGCCTAAGCGGTGGAAATGAAAACGTGCATCTCGGAGTAGAGGAAGATGAAGATACCGAATAAAGGCTATGTATTAGATATTTTAATATCCATATCAAATAATTGAATGATAGTCGGTATTGACATAGAGTATATATCCGATATATAATGGATAAAAGGAGGAAGCCAATATGAAGAAAACGACCAAAACAATTATTTGCCTTATACTCTGCTTTGCGGTAGTATTTTCTCTTGCGTCGTGCGGTGGCATAATGGAGCTGCTTACGGGCGGCGATGATCGCGACGGATACACCGGCGGTATGTCTTGGGGTGATCCTCACGCATACTCTAACGTGGAGATCTACTGGCTGGAGACCTACGATGAGGCTGTGACGGCGCTTGAAGGACTCAAGGCGGCGGGGAACGAGATCCCCGAGGGGCTGATCTCCGATTATGAAAACGACCTTGTAGACGCCAAGTATCTGTTCGTGGTAAACACGCACAAGAAAGAGAAGCGCGCAAAGGATACAAAATGGTACGACCACAAGTACAAGGCTGTGGACAGGGTGATGTATTACGGATTCCTTGATAAAATAAGTATTGAGGAGCTGGAGTATTCCGAGACTTATGATTACCGTTTCGTATGCGCGAGCAACGACGGCGAAATAAAGTATGTAAACGTTGGTGATAAGAGTGCGGTCTTACCCGAGAATTTTGAAGAGGAGTTTGCCGCATCGCTTGAGAGCATCAAGTAAAGGAGGGTAAAAGAATTATGAAGAGACTAATTTCTGTAATTATTCTGCTTGCTATGATCACGGCTCTCACCGCGTGTAATCCGACGAGCGAGGAGCGTGAGCTTTACTTCTTTGAGCTCGATGAGATGCGCGAGATAGTATCCCGCCTCAAGGCTAACGGCAGCGAGGTGCGTGCGATACCTTACTTTGACTGTGAGGAGTACGGATATGACGTAAAG
>JAZRAE010000093.1:0-81704 GCA_045634385.1 Eubacteriales bacterium
AAGCTCAAATGTGGAGATGTAAAGAGAGTTCTTTACAGACGCGGGCTCTCTTGACTCAAGAACTGTGCCGTCAGAGCCTGCAAGCTCAAGTGCACGGTCGTTTCCGCCCGATACCCACCATACCTTAACGGTTGCAGGCCCGTCGGTTGTGAACTCAATAGCGTTCTTAATAGTTCCCGAGAAGGAAGTACTGCCACCCATGTTAATTCTTTGGGAAGCAACGTAACCATCCTCAAATGTCTTGGAACTGGAATCAATCTTTGTTTTTGCGCTGTAATGGATGGTAAAGAAGCTCTCTGTACCTGCCTTTTCAGCATCGCCGTCTGCCTTTGCGCCCGCCGCCATTGCGGCAAGATCCGCGGTAGCATCAAGCGTGTAGGTCGTGGTTGACTCGGTAGCGCTACCGGGAACAACCGTTGCAACGATAGCGGTCAAGGTAAGGACCATAACCAATACCGTAGCAATAATCTTACGAATGTTGCTTGTTTTCATCTGTTTTCCTCCTTTTGGATAGATGAATCCGTTTTTTATATGTGTTTTGTGCGATCAAAACCCATTGACAGTCTTTAAAATATTTCGACTGTATGTGCCAATTCTACCTAATACTCGAAAAACGCGCCTTGATTTTTTTGATTAATTGTGCAATCCGTCTTAAATATTTTGATTTTTTAATCATTTATCGATATTTGAGATAAAAATAAATGGGTTGTATTTGTATATTTTCAACAACAAGCAAAAAAGAGCCTCATTGCCAAGAATTGAAAAGTTCAATTACCAACCATCGTAATGGTTAAAATTAAACAAATCCAAAGCAAGAAGCTCTCTTTTTATCAGATATCAGAAAATTCCGAGTGCTTTAAATATATAAGATGACAAGAAAATGCTCGCAGTGGAGAATACCGTACTCCATATAACAAGTTGACCCGCCAATGAAACATCTGCATCCATTTCCTGCGCCATGGGGACGCTGGAAACCGCTACGGGGGTACAGAATACAGCCACAAATGTTGCAAAATGTGCCCCTGTGAAGCACCCAATAAGATAGGCAACTCCAAGACCAATCAAAGGAACTATGAAGTTACGTGTAGCAACTCCGAAGATAATGTATTTTTTCAACTCCGGTATTGCTGAAAGCTCGAATTGTGCACCAAGCACCAAAAGCGCTAAAGGTGTCGCAACAGATGAAAGGTTGCTGAGAGTTTTATACACGGGTGCGACATCAGTAAGTCTGAGGGAGATATTGAACTTTACAAATATTGCTCTTATTCCCAAAGCAACAAAGCCCAAAGCAATGCTCTGTATAAGAGGGTTTTTTATTATACCAATAAGGATCTTTTTAATACTTGGCTTCTTATCCGATGAGAATATACACAGACCAACAACGGCAAGCGTGTTAAAAACAGGAATAATAAAAGCTGAAAGAACGGTAGCCATAATGCTTCCCTCTTCTCCAAAAAGAGAGGTTGCGAGCGGGATTCCCACAAGCGCATAGTTTGCACGAAATACAGACTGAAGAAGCGCACCTCTTTTGGGATTCTCCGGAGTCATCAAGCAAACCGTACCCACAGCAATACCGAAGAGTATAACGGTAGCGCCTATAGTATACCATACAAAGGTGAAATCTATATCATTGAAGCTCTCGATCTTGTACATATTGAGAAAGAGCATAGAGGGGAGAAAGACTCTGAAGACAAGCTTGTTAAGAGATTTTGCAAGCGAGAGATCCATAAGCCCTATCCTCTTTAAAAAATAACCAACAGCCACCATTAAAACAATAGGGGCAGTAGCATTAATAGCGAACACTATATCTGCCATAATTACCTCTTTTTAATAACTATATTTTACATTTTAAGGGTTTTATCAAACTCGAATATTGATAGCGTTTACTCCGCCCCTTGCTTTAGTGGGCGAAATACCATATTGCTCCTTAAATCTATAAGAGAAATAATTACTATCATTAAAGCCGCAAGCATAGGCAATGTCGCATATTGCACGTCCCGGCTCATTCATTAAGATATGCTCAGCCCTTTGTAATCTGTAAAGGGTAAGATATTCACTGAAACCAAACGAGGTCTCCTTTTTGAAAATTCTCGACAAATGCTCCGGACTGACGTTCATCAACTTTGCAACCGCGGATAATTTTATGTCGGCTGCATAATTCTGTTGAATATATCTCATAGTTTGTTCAACTATCGCATTTCCGTCCCTCTCCTGCTTCTTGGTGTTAGTATTTCTTATCATAAGAAGCAGTATCTGCTCGGTATATATTCGAAGTGCGTGAGGAGTGATCGAATCACATCGTTTATACTCCTGCTCGATCAATGAGAATATTTCTTCAATCATATTTGACAGATTTTTATTCCTGTAGAGATATCCGAGGGAAAGGACTTCGTTTAATACCTCACTCGACACGTAATCCTCTTGGAAGTTTATCAAGAGTCTGCTATGCGGCTTGTTGCCATAATTGGTACGGTGAATTATACCGGTGGGAATCAATATCACATCTCCCGAAACCACGTCATACGAGCGATCGTGTATGAAGTAGCTGCATTTTCCGCTTTTCATATAATAAAGCTCAAAAGCGTTGTGATAATGTTGGGTCGCAACACTTCCCATTATATTTTCTTTTTTGTCGAAATAATAGTCGTGATTCTCGACCTTTAAGCCGCTGTCCATATTAACCTCCGAAAATGCGTCTGCGATCTTGATTCTCGCTTGCCAAGTTTGATCTTTCATTTTAGCATCAACTAAGCATCATTGTACCATAAGATATCAAAAAAATCAAGAAATTTATATATATTTATTTAAATTTGTTAAGATTTTCAAGGCAAATGGAAAATATTTAAGGTAAAATAATACTGTGGAGTAATATACTTTATGATATGGCAGTATATTCCTCGATAAATTCAGATTGTTTTTATACACAATACAACGAAAGTAACACTCAAATTATATTTGAAACAGACGGAGGGCTTATTATGAATCTTAACAAGACACAACGTCCCGAAAAGGTCATTCAATTTGGTGAAGGCGGATTCTTACGCGGATTTGTAGATTGGATGCTTCACAGAATTAATCAAACGGGTAATTTTGACGGCAGCGTAGTAGTAGTTCAGCCTATCGAAGCCGGACTATGCGATATGCTCAGCGAGCAGAACTGCCTGTACACCCATCTTTGCCGCGGCATAGAAGGCGTAGAAACAGACGTTATTGACATAATATCAAGATGTGTAAAGCCCTATGAGGACTTTGGAGCTTATCTTGCTCTTGCGGAAAATCCGGATTTCCGTTTTATAGTATCAAACACCACCGAATCGGGAATAGTTTTCTTACCCGATGATAAAATAACAGATGCTCCGCCAAAATCCTTCCCTGCCAAGCTTACTCTTCTTCTCAAGAGAAGATACGACTTAGGTCTCGGAGGCTTTATCTTCCTTCCCTGCGAGCTCATCGACAGAAACGGAGATAATCTCAAGGCGTGCGTACTAAAATATGCAGAGCTTTGGAATCTTGGTGACGAATTCGTGGCTTGGATCAAAAACGAAAACGTGTTCACCAACACCTTGGTTGACAGAATAAACACAGGCTATCCGAGAGGCGAGGCACTTGAGCTTGGATATGAGGACAAAATGGTCAATACCTCGGAGTTCTTCCACCTTTGGGTTATAGAAACCGACTACGATCTTGAAAAGGAAATCCCATTCTCGAGCGCTAATCTCAACGTAATCGTAACACGCGACAAGCTTGAAATGTACCGCACAAGAAAGGTTCGCATACTCAACGGTGCACACACCTCACTTGTTCCGTACGCCTTGCTTTCAGGATTTGATACGGTTAAGAGCTGTATCGATAATGAAGGAATGAGAGAGCATGTAAGACGTTGTGTATTTGATGAAATAATTCCGACACTTGATCTTCCCAAGGATGAGCTCGTCAGCTATGCAGAGAGCGTTATAGAGAGATTTGGCAATCCGTATATAAAGCACTATCTCTCCTCCATCGCACTTAACTCTGTCAGCAAATTCAAGGTAAGAGTTCTTCCGTCGATTCTCGAATATATTAAGAGATACGGAAAGACACCTCAAACCCTTGTCTTCTCACTTGCAAAGCTTATAGAGTTCTATAAAAACGGTGAGCCTAACGATGCTCCGGAAGTAATTGACTTCATAAAAACTCACACGATACGCGAGATACTCTCAAACACCAACTTCTTTGGAGAGGACATCTCCTTCCTTACAGAGGAGGTTGAAGCATGCAAATAAACCGTCTTGACAACGTAGATATAAATCTTGATGACGGCCACAAATATGCGCTGAAAGATATAAAGTGCGGAGAAAATATTATCAAGTACGGCAACCCCATTGGTCACGCAACCGCAGATATTAAGGCTGGCGAGCACGTACATACACATAATGTGAAAACCAATCTGAGCGGAAATCTTGAGTATGTATACGAGCCGGTCAAATACGAGCTCCCTACAGAAAACAAAGAACGTACATTTATGGGTTACGTCCGTGAAAACGGAGACGTCGGCATCAGAAACGAGATATGGATAGTCAACACGGTTGGCTGTGTAAACAAGGTAGCGGAAAGAATTGCCGCCGCTACAGGAGCATTCCACTTCCCTCATCCGTTCGGTTGCTCTCAACTTGGTGATGATCAGGATATTACGCAGAAGATACTCCGCGGCATGGTAAATCATCCTAATGCCGCAGGCGTATTGGTGCTTGGACTCGGTTGTGAAAACAACAACATAGATGTGTTCAAAAAGGTCCTTGGCGACGTGGACGAAAGACGTGTTCGTTTTCTTGTCGCACAGGATCACGAAGATGAGGTCGAAGAAGGCATACGCATAGTGGAGGAGCTTAAAGAATATGCCTCCACATTTAAGCGCACACCCGTACCCGTGTCAAAGCTTAGAATAGGTCTCAAGTGCGGTGGCAGTGACGGATACAGCGGAATTACTGCCAATCCCTTGGTGGGCAGGCTTTCGGATAAGCTTATTGCTATGGGCGGAAGTTGCGTACTGACAGAAGTGCCCGAAATGTTCGGCGCAGAGCATCTGCTGATGCAAAGATGTGAGAGCCGTGAAGTATTTGATAAGACCGTTGATCTCATAAACGACTTCAAGGATTATTATACCAGACACAATCAGGTTATATATGAGAACCCCTCGCCAGGAAATAAGAAGGGCGGAATAACCACGCTTGAGGAAAAGTCTCTCGGTTGCGTACAAAAGGGCGGCTTATCACCGGTCGTTGACGTCTTGAACTATGGAGACGTGTTAAAAAAGCCCGGTCTTTCTCTGCTTAACGGTCCCGGAAACGATATAGTAGCTATTACTAATCTTATGGCTGCAGGCGTACACATCATACTGTTTACAACAGGTAGAGGCACTCCGGTAGGAAGTGCTGTTCCGACGGTAAAAGTGTCCACTAACGCATCTCTTGCCAAGAGAAAGTCGGGCTGGATAGATTTTGATGCAAGCCCCACACTTTCCGGTGATCCTCTCACCGATGAATTTTTCGATTACATAATCCAAGTAGCCGAGGGTGAAAAAACAAAGAACGAAATCAACGGATACAAGGAAATTTCAATATTTAAGGACGGTGTAACACTATGAGTTTTATTAACGATAATTTCATGCTTAAAACCGAAACAGCAAGAAAGCTGTACGCAGCAGTAAAGGATCTTCCCATAATCGATTATCATTGTCACCTCAGCCCCAAGCTTATCGCAGAGGATTACAAGTTTAGAAACGCTTTTGACCTCTTCCTCGGAGGAGACCACTACAAGTGGCGTCAGATGCGTACTAACGGTGTTGACGAGAAGTACATTACCGGTGACGCTGACGAATACGAGAAGTTCCTTGCCTTTGCAAAGACTATGCCCTATCTCATCGGAAATCCTCTTTATCACTGGACCCATCTCGAACTCAAGAGATACTTTGATATAGATGATATTCTCTCCGAAAAAACCTGCAAGGCTATATGGGACAAGTGTAACGAATGTCTTTCCAAGCCGGAATACAGTGCTCAAAACCTTATAAAGAGATCCAACGTTGAGATAATCTGTACCACGGATGATCCCATAGATACCCTGGAGCATCATGAAGCTCTCAAGAACTTCTCAACCAAGATCCTCCCCACCTTCCGTCCTGATAAGGCGGTCGAGATTGGCAAAGAGACCTTTATCCCTTATATTGAATCTATCGGCATTAAGTCGTACGACGAGCTCACAGCTTGGATGGTTTCGAGAATCAATTACTTTGATGCTCACGGTTGCCGTCTTTCTGACCACGCACTTGAATACGTCCCCTTTGCAATAGGTGATGCAAGGGCTGCTTTCGATAAGAGAATGGCCGGAGAAGAGCTCACCCGTGTAGAGATCGACGCATTCAAGACCGAGATGCTCAAGGTGTGTGCTAAGGAATATACACGTCTTGGTTGGACTATGCAGCTTCATATCGGCGCACTCAGAAACAACAATAGAAGAATGTATGAGAAGCTTGGCGCTGACGTAGGCTTTGATTCAATTAACGATCTTTGCATTGCAGAATCTCTTTCCGCATTTATGGATAATCTTGAGTATGATGACTGTCTGCCAAAGACCATCCTCTACACTCTCAATCCCAAGGATAACTACGTGCTTGGCACAATGCTCGGCAACTTCCAAAAAGCACCTACTCCCGGCAAGATTCAGTTCGGCTCGGGTTGGTGGTTCAACGATCAGAGAGACGGTATGGAGGCACAAATGCAGGCACTCGCAAACCTCGGAACGATCTCTCGCTTCGTAGGTATGCTTACCGACAGCCGCAGCTTTGTATCATATCCCCGTCACGAATACTTCAGACGTATTATGTGTAACCTCATAGGAAAATGGGTAGAGGACGGCGAGTATCCTATGGATATGGAAAGACTCACCGAGATTGTTTCGGGCATAGCTTACTACAACTCGAAGAACTACTTTAACTTCTGATAATTTGATTTATACAGTATACAATCTATTTTGCACACAAAAAGGCAAGGTTTAGAACCTTGCCTTTTTCTTTATTTTGACTACATTAGTTGTCAATTATCTTCCTATATCCATTTCTGTTTCAGCATCGAATATGTAAACACTGCTGTAAGGAATAGAGAACTCGAAGTTACTATCCATTTTTGGTGCATTGTGGGGCTCAACCTTAAGAATCGCCTTATCCTCGCACATATTAATATAGACGTTTGTGTTATCTCCGAGAAGCTCGGTAAGCTCCACGTCAGCCTTCATAACGTAAGCATCGTCAAGAACGCCGGGATGTATAGCTTCAGGACGGAAACCAAATATAACCATCTTACCTTCAACCGATTGAAGCACCTCCGGTTTAAGCACCTTGTCAAGAGGATAGTCGACACCGCCAATATTGACATTGCCGCCGGATACCATAGTCTCAATAAGGTTCATCGGAGGCTCACCAATGAAGCCGGCAACAAACGCATTCGCAGGCTCAAAGTAGAGCTGATAAGGTGTACCTATCTGTTGAATGTAGCCATCCTTCATAACAACTATTCTATCAGCCATAGTCATAGCCTCGGTCTGATCGTGTGTTACGTAGATGGTCGTCGCACCAACCTTGCGGTGGATATCGGTAATTTCCGAACGCATCGTTACTCTTTGCTTTGCATCGAGGTTGGAAAGCGGCTCGTCCATAAGGAAAATACCAACCTTACGGATTATTGCTCTACCTACCGCAACTCTCTGACGCTGACCGCCCGAAAGTGCTCTTGGCTTTCTGTCAAGATAGTCGGTAAGACCAAGTATTCTGGCAACGTTCTCTACCTTTTTTTCAATAATTTCCTCATCAACGCCCTGAAGCGAGAGGCCAAAGGCGAGATTATCATATACAGACATATGAGGATAAAGAGCATAGCTTTGGAATACCATCGCTACCTCTCTCTCTCGAGGGCCAATATCATTAACTCTCTTACCGTTAATATAGAAATCTCCCTTGCTGATATTTTCAAGACCTGCGATCATACGCAGAGTCGTAGACTTACCGCATCCTGACGGGCCTACGAAGACTATAAACTCCCCTTGTTCAATCTCAAGATTGAAATCGTGAACGGCGTGGAAGCCGTTGGGATAAATTTTGTTGATGTCTTTAAAAGAGAGGTGTGCCATATATATGACTCCTTACCTAAAAATTCGTTTGTTTGTTAATCCTTGAGAAGCTTATTCATAATTTCTCTCAGATATTTCACCGACTCGGGTATATCCTCGCCTACCGTTCCCTCTAAAACAAGGGTAGCATCCTTATTATAAGAATATATCTCGGTGAGTATGCGTTCATAATCAAGTATACCCTTGCCTACCGCACACTGACAGAGCTTACCATCAGCCACGGTAAAATCCTTGATGTGATAAAGAAGAATATCCTTGCCGAACAGCTCGTGTCCTCTGTGAAGGATCGAATACGCTTCTTCATAATTCGAGATATCAAGGTAGTTATATAAATCAAAAATTACCTTTACGTTATCACGTCCTATATCGGATACAACGTCCGAAAGAACGTCGGGTGAATGGCAGACGTGGTTGAACGCACCTTCAATAGCAACAGAAGTGCCGTATCGTGTGGCGTAATCTGCAAGCAAGCGGAAGATTTCTGCCACCGTCTTCCTTGCTTCGTCGGTTCTGTTACTTGGATGATATCCCCACGGGTCGCCCATAAATGAGCCTGTCTCCGAACCTACAAAACCGCAGGCTAAAGATCCGCAGAGAGAAAGATATTCTTTGAACATCTTAACACCGTGATCCGCTTTTTCTTCATTCGGATGTACAGGATTGAAATATGCTCCGACAAGCGCAACCTTCTTTCCCGCTTCCGTTAGTGTTTTTGCTATCTGCTTTGCCCTGTCTTCAGTCAGGCTTCCCTCGGAATATGATACGCCGTCAATCGATTTATAAGCAACGAGCTGTATTCCGTCAAGATCCCATTCGCAAAGCTTCTTTACAATATTATCCTCGCCCTTGACACCAAGATCATGAGCGCGTATCATCAGTTTCATATAACTCGTCCTCCGAGAATTTCCGTGTAGCAAAGCACGAAGGGAGCAACACCCTTTGCATCATTCTCCACCACAGGCTCGGATATATAGTATTCATAAGAGCCGTCACGTCTTGTGTTATTTTCGGGACCAAGACCTGCAACAAGACATATTCCTCCAAGGTTGAGCTTTCCATCAGCATCAAAGCCGAGATATCTCTTGCAAATACCGTCAAAGGTTTCTTTACCAAGCTCTCGGTAGCTTGAGTCAAGCACGCCAAGTCTTGCGCCCTTCATCATAGCGTAAGCAATCATACTCGATCCGCTTGTCTCAAGATAGTTGCCCTCACGCCCCTGAATATTAACAACTTGGTAGTACATTCCGCTCTCGGAGTCACGATATTTTAACACGCCCTCCATCAACTCACGGAAAATCTCACCGATCTCGTACCTTGCCTCACCGTCTAAAATCTCAATAATATCGATCATAGCAACGGTGAACCAACCTATTGCACGAAGCCAAAAGTTCTTTGAAAGGCCGGTTTCCTTGTCCGCCCAGAATATAGAGTGCGAGCAGTCAAGACCGTGGTAATAAAGTCCCGCCTCCTCATCGAACATATATTTGCGAACGTTCTTTATTTGCATTACAACATCGGAAAAATCTCCATTGCCAAAGGCTTTTGCATACTTAGCGGAGAACACCTGCGCCATATACACTCCGTCAAGCCAAATCTGATTCGGGTATATGAGCTTGTGCCAGAAGTTGCCTGTCACAGTTCTCGGCTGTGAATCAAGCTGCTCTTTTTGCTTTTCTATGGCAAGGCGATATTTTTCCTTCCCCGTCTTTTCGTAAAGCTCAAACAAAACTCTTCCCTCGTTGACGTCATCGAGGTTATATTTTTCCTTGTCGTAGCCGAGTATCGAGCCGTCGTCACCAACATAATAGTCAATAAATCGCTCGGAAAACTCAAAATACTTTTTCTCACCTTTTATGGCTGCAATCTCCATAAGTGCAGTTATCATACAGCCATCTATGTAATTCCAATGAGGCTTCTTTCCCTGCCTTATACTCTCAATATTCCATATCGGCATATCGGGAGTAGAGTCCTCTATCAGCCTATCAATGTAGGCGTCAATCTTCTTGTACATTACTAAAAACCTCCACACGGGTAGGGGTGTACGTTATAAACATCGCTCTTACCTACCTTCACCGTGACTTTGCTCACGGCTATAGGCATCAAGCTGCTCTTGTCAGCTGAAGCTGTTGTTCTCCTCGGTTATCTTGCCAACGTGCTGCGCTATAAGAGATTCACCGCATGCACCGTTAACCTCAACATTTCTCACGGTAAGCTCACTCACGTTGTCAAAGTACATACCGACTCGCAAAAACGGCTCCATAAACTCACGCATAGCGGGTTTCGCAGGCTTTGCGTTCTCTGAATAGGTGAAGCGCACGTTCTCTACCGTTACGCTCTCAATAGGACGCTCGGGTAGGCCGTCTATATAACAGGCAGCCGCCTCACAATCCTCACAAATCATATTCCTGAAGGTGAATTTACCAAGTCGTGGGGTACGATCATCAATTGGCAGATGTTCCCTCGACCATACGTACTCGCTGTTACGATCGGGATCGCAGCAGTTGTACCACATATTTATTACAATGGGGGTAATTACTCCCTCCATTTTGAGATTTTCGAATACCACGCCGTCAATTACGGCATCCTTACCTCTGCCCCTGCGAGTCTTGATCCGGAGACCTCTGTCGGTCTGTCTGAACACACAGCGGTTTACCGTAAGGTTCGTTACACCGCCCGCCATCTCACTTCCGAGAGTAACCGCGCCGTGCCCAAACTGCATCAGGCAGTTTCTTATCGTATGGCGGTTAGCGGGTGTCTTGAATCTTCTGCCTATGTCAATCTTTCCCGACTTGATGGCTATACAGTCATCGCCCACCGAGAAACGGCATCCGATTATATTTACTACGTCACACGCCTCGGGGTCTATCGCGTCCGTGTTGGGACTGTCCTTGGGTGCGCGTATATCAAGATCAATAAAATCAACGTTCTTTGAGAAGTAAGGGTGTAGCTGCCAGGAAGCAGAGTTCTCAGCAATAATGCCATGCACACTTATTCCGTCACAACGGTTAAAGAACAGAAGTCTCGGTCTGCCGATGGGGTAGCTCTTAACGTCTATCCACCATCCTGCATTTTGCGCATTTCCGTCAACACGCCCCGGACCTATTATCGTAATATCATCTGCATACTCGGCAAAAATCAAAGCCTGATGCATATTTACAGCGTTTCCTTCCCACGTGCCGAAATGAATCGTATCTCCGCCGTCAAGGTCGGAAAGCTCACCGGGAACTACCGGGTATTTGGATTTATCCGTACTTCCGAGCAGCACCGCTCCTTCTCTAAGCTCAAGTGTCATATGACTCTTTAGGCACAGGGGTGCGGTAAGGTAAACGCCCTCATCAAGCACGAGTCTTGCCCCTTTAGGCAAACAGTTTATCGCTGTCTGAAGTGCTACGGTATCATCGGTCGTACCGTCACCCTTAGCACCGAAATCACGCGCCAAAACGGCACAAGTCTCACCCCGTGTAGAGAAAATAAACTCTCCCTCGAGTTTATCCGAGGTCAGAACATATTCCGTAGATGGGGTAAGTCCGAACAAGGAGAACACGTTGGTGTTTCCCTTGTATGCTTCTTTGCCGTTAATATATACCGTGTACTCACCCTCGGTGTAATACGAGAGGTCATTCTGCCACTCAAACGCCGCCGAAGATGAAGACACAAATAGTAATTCAAGCATTTTTATACTCCGTTTTTGTTTTTCGCATCCCTTATCATCGAGATGCAAAGGTTTTTCATACCGATAAAAACAAGATCAAAGGCTACATAGAAGAGTCCGAAGAGTATGGGCTCAACGCCTATGTACACCATATCAGCAGTACCAAGCATAGCGTTAAGCACGCCGTTGACGGTATTATAGAACCAAACAACGATCATAAGCACCGCAAAAGAGTAAATTACGTTTAAAAACAAATTAACAAGCTTCTTTTTCGGGAACATCATCCACTTGTCGTTCGCCCCCTCTACCGCCGCGAAAAAGCGGAAGGCGTTGTTGACGAGAATATCCGTCACCAAACCAAGCACGAAAGCAAGAATCAGAAGCATATTTTCAAAATTTGTTATGAATAATCCAAGTCCCCAAAGGACGAAATAGCACACCGCACCGTTAAACCAAAACTTCATAAACACCGCTTTTACCCACGCGGGGAGCTTATCAATAAAGTTGTTTGAACGATATTTTTTACCAGGATCAATGCCAAGAGGCTCAAGAGGTTTATGGCTATGAGCGTTAACAAGCCTATCGACCGCTTCGCTTTTCAGCTCATAGTGGTTCGTGCTTTCTTCTCTTGCTTCGCCCCCGGGGTGTTTCTTTTGTTTTTTTGACATCAGTATCAGTCCTCTCCGGAAATATCAATCTCTTCTATTTCACCGTTATCCTCAACGTCAATAGAAGTGTTGACCTTCTTAAGAAGCTTTGCAAACAGAGGCTCTAAAATTACAGTAACTGCAGTCAAAGACATCATTACTATATGTACAATCAAAGCGTTCTGCGCCTCAATTATAAAATAGTTCTTTAACGTAATCTTGATTGCATCGGCATCATTGTAAACGCCGTTGAATACCTTTACACAATAGATTGCATCTGCTGTAATGATCACCGCAAAGAGGAATAGCATAAGAGCAATCATAATCTTGTTTGGTTTTTGTCTCTTTGGAAATGCGTTAAGCATACAAACCATAGAGAGTATGGATAAGAGCATAGATATGAATGCGCAAAGACCCATTCCCATCTTGTTCATCGTTGCAGTCGTGTTGGATATCTTTGTCAGATTCAACGAAAGAATAACGAATGAAATGAGAAGCATAGCAAGGGGGATATAGTTGGGATTACGCTTCAAGGTAACCATAAACTTACGTGCGCTCTCTTTTATGTAAGCCCATATTTTTGAGAAAAATGTTTTCTTTTCCATCTTACCGTTCCTTAATATTTGAATAGGTATATGTCTATCTTATTGCGTTGGTTGTTTCCTTATCGAAGAAATGCACTCTGTTGAACGAGAAGACTTCACGATCTCCCTTCTTGTAGTTGCACCACTCACGCACCTTTGCCGTTGCTTTATGGCCGCCTACCGTACCGTGTACGAGAGTGTTCTGTCCGAGGTTCTCGTTAAGGGTAATATCCATCTCAAGATATCCGTCCTTGTCGGGAATAATATTTTCGGGACGAACACCGAGAGTAACCGTCTTGCCCTGATAATTAGAAAGAATTTCGCATTCGCTATCCGAGAGAGGATACTTAAAGCCTTGGCAAACTATTGCGCCATTCTCTACAACACCGTCAAACATATTCATAGGAGGCAATCCTATGAAACTCGCAACAAAGATGTTGGCGGGATTATCATAAAGCTCAAGAGGTGTTCCTACCTGCTGAACGTAACCCATCGACATGCATACGATTCTGTCAGCGAGTGTCAGAGCCTCGGTCTGATCGTGCGTTACGTAAAGCATAGTCGCACCGAGTCTCTTGTGTAAAAGGAGTATCTCTCGTCTTGTCGCACCTCTGAGCTTCGCATCAAGGTTGGAAAGAGGCTCGTCAAAGAGGAATACCTTAGGTTTTCTTACTATTGCTCTGCCCATTGCAACTCTCTGACGCTGTCCGCCCGAAAGCTGTCTCGGTTTTTTATTCAGCTGATCTGTAAGTCCAAGTATCTCTGCCGCGGCAAGCACCTTTTCGTGTATTACGTTAGGGTCTTCCTTGCGGAGAGTGAGGGAAAATGCCATATTCTCATAGACAGTCATATGAGCGTACAGAGCATAGTTTTGGAATACCATCGTTATATCTCTGTCCTTTGCAGGCATTTGAGTAACATCATTGCCATCTATGATCAGATTGCCAGAGGTAATATCTTCAAGTCCCGCAACCATACGGAGCGTGGTAGATTTACCGCATCCCGACGGGCCAACGAGAACTATCAATTCTCCGTCCTCAACGTCAAGATTAAAATCAAAGACCGCCTGAACGTTATTGTCGTATATTTTGTTTAAGTTTTTTAGACTTATCGAAGCCATACTTAATACGCCTTTCTTTGTACTTTGCGACACGCAATCTCAAAAAAGAACACGTATCACCTTGTCTTTTTTATCTAAAAATCGACACGGGTGCCGACTTTCACCTTTTTTGTTTTAATCTGTTACTGTGTTTTCAGCAAGCTGTTTGCTGTATCCTTCAAGAACCTTTGTCTTATATATGCCGATTATACCGGATGCAATGCAAGAGATAGCGGAAAGGATAAGGCATATAACAACCCATGTAAACTGACCGTTTGACATTGCAAGCACCTTCTCAGCACCAATGCTAACGAGTGTAGAGTGGGCTTTCATAGGAATATAGAATATACGTCCTATCTGCAAAGTACCAACAACGATAAGCAGAATTGCATATCCAAGTTTGTAGCTCTTCACGCCCTCGGAAGAGAGGAAGGTGCAAAGAAGGAACAGAAGGTTGTATATAACGGATAATCCGATTATATAAGTATAGAAGTAATTACCTACGTCAGAAGAATAAACGCTAATGAAATAAAGAGCGTCAAAGGCTATACCGAGCAAAGCGAGGGTTGAAGAAAGCTTATTCTTTGCATAACGAAGTCTATCCTTCTTTATTTCATTTCCTTCCCCACCGTAAGGGTGAAGAAGTCGGCAAGTCTCGTGCCAAAGCCATACAGGATAGCTACCGGTGTTGCCAATATATCTTGACCATAACCATAAAGCGGTAAACAAAAGTGCAACTGTTTCAATTGCAGAAACACAAATAAGTGCGCCTTTTCCATTTGCTATGGAAATGATCATACATATGAGTGCCAAAGCGCACAAAGAGAGCTCGGAAATAAAGCCCGCAAAATACTTTTTCTTCATACGTCAAGCTCCTTCCTCAATAAGCTGTCTTTCGCTTCTCATAAGCAGCACCTTAAGTACCACGTTTGCAATCGAAATAAGCGTCACTGCCAAGAGAACAACAAATATCGGAATTGAAATATCAAACCAGAAGGTTGACTCGATATACTTTGTGTCATATCTATCAGCAAGTTCCGCAAGCTTCTCAAAATCTATTAAAAGATACTGCGCTCTGAATGCCATAACGTTAATAAGTGCCCAAATAGAAACTCCTATATTGATAGCGGCATTAAGAGCAACGGTAACGTAATTTCCTATGTAATATTTTCTTCTCTTATGAGTATTGAACACGAAAAGTGATACAGCCGACAAAATAAGGGCGATACTCACACCCGTTAGCTGTCTATTGAAGGGCTGTATGTTGTAATATATTTCCGCTCCCTCGACGTACTTTCTCTTTGAAGTAACGTCTGCATAGTTAAAGAGCGAATCGTAAAGGTCTGTGACCAGGCCGAGTGAGTAAACGAATACCATCACCGCGGCAATAAGCAAGGCATAGCAAACTATGCGCTGGAGAATCATTTGCTTTTTATACATATCTGTCTCCGTAAAATCTGTTTTCTGTTAGGTTGTTTTGACGAAAAACTTTGATAAAGTGGTATAGCGTGTTATTTTATCGGGGCTTTGGGGAGCTTGAAGCTCCCCTGCCCCATGGGACGAATCCCGGAAAATTTATTTTTTATCTGCTATTAGTTAAGAGCCTCGTAGTACTCAACAAGTCTTTCCCAAGCATCATTCTTGTATGCAAGGTAGGTCTCGCCGCCCATACCGCCTTCGGTTACCTTAGCAGCAACCTTAGCAGCAACCTCAGCTGCGGAAGAACCTACGGTAGAATCCTCATAGCCCTTGCAAATGAAGTCTATAAGGAGGTTGGACTTGCCACTGGACTGGGAGAACTTACCGTTGGAGGTAAGGTCGCCAAGCTCGTTGATCTTAGCGTTCTCATCAGCAGTGTTGGGAAGAACGGTGGGAACAGAGGTCCACCAAGGATTCTCGGTAAGAGCAAGCTCGGGATGCTTGATTACGCCAAGACCTATAGCGGTAGAGATCTTGCCTGCGCCTTCCTTACCAACTGCATGTGTGCACTGATACTCGAATGCCTGGCTCTTTGCGAAGGAAAGAGTAGATCCAAGGTAAATACGAGCATAGTTGGTGTAGTTACCGGATGCGAGTGTCCAGAGTTCCTCATAAGTGGAATCTGCGATAACGGGCATTTCGGTGCCGTTGAAGTTGAAGGTTACGTAAGAGCCGTCTGCATTGGTCTTGATGAACTCATCGGGACCGTAGGACATAAGGATCATACCCTTGGGAGAGTAAGCATAGTCGATAAGAGCAAGAGCTGCGTGGAGCTTATCATCGTTACCTGCAACACCTGCAGCGGAGATGCCCCAACCGTCGGTCTTAACAGATCTCCAGGACTCGGTGAATCTCATGAAGGTCTCACCGGTACCGTCGTTCCAACGAGCAACAGGAATCATAACTGCCATATACTTCTCGCCATCCTGAAGTTTGGTCTCGTTGTAAACAGTCTGAGTCTGGTTATAGTCGTAGTGCATAAAGCCGTTGTCATTTGCAAGATAGCTATCGGTCTTACCTGCCTCATTCTTTACGAATGCGGAAGCGATAAGTCCTTCCTGAGCCATTGCGTTCATTCTCTCGATTGCAACGTAGGTATCTGCCTCCTGACGAGCGTCGTGAAGAAGACCGTCATTGCCTACATAGAGGTAATCCTGTCTGGACTCAAGACCTCTTACGCCGAAGAGAGTGCCTGCGAATCTGAACATATCAACCTTTCTCTGGTTGTTGTTAGTTTCACGGGAGAAGAGACCCTGAACGTCTTCAGTACCGTTAAGTGTCTGGGGGTTAGCAACTACGCAACGAAGAAGAGCTACGAGCTCGTCTGCGTCCCAAGCTGCGTTCTGACCGATGAAGAGGTCAGCACGGTTGGTGCCGTAGTATCCGCCGTATGCTGCATCGATGTAATCACGGAGCATATTTACAGCCTCAACGCCGGTAACGGTGCCCTTAGCGAGAGCATCGTTCATAACCTTAACGATGTTGCCTGCTGCATTGTAGTTCTTGGTTACCTGCTCAACTGCGGTGCCTGCTGCGTTAACAACGTCAACGGTAACAGTGCCGGAAGTGGGCATGTAAGGATCATAAACTGCTGCTGCAAGGTTCTTGGAAGCGGAAGCGGTGAAGTCGCCCTCGCCGTTAAGAAGCTTCTCAACCCAGTCAGTTCTCATAAGGGGCATACGCTCGATATCGTTAACACCGTCGAAGTAGGGCGAGAAGTAGATTGCGCCGGTCTCGGTGTTACCGGTAATGGAGAGACGTACGATGGGGTTAGCCTCAAGGTAAGCCTTGAAGTTAGGCATATGATCGAGATACTTAGAGATATCTACGAGCTTGCCTGCAACGCCATTCTCGGTAAGGAGAGAAGCGGTACCGGAAACCACATCAACCTCATCAAGTCTCTCTGCCCAGTACTTAAACTCGTCCTGAGCCTTACCACCGGTGTACTTATCTTCGATTTCGAACTTAAGAACGTTCTCAACCTCAACCCAAGTGGGCTTAAGATCGCCTACATTGTAGGTCGTACCGTTGGAAAGAGTGATGGAAGACTGGCCTGCAGGGAAGATGTCTGCGTGGAAGGAGAGACCGGTCTTAGTAGAGTTGTAGCCTGTTGCCATACGAAGAACAGTACCTTCTGCATAAGGAAGGTCAAATTCTGCGGGAGCTTCGGGCTCGTCGTCGGGATTTTCATCGCCGCCGGGGGTGGAGTTGTCGCCACCGGGTGTTTCGTTGTCATTGCCGGTGTCGGGTGCGGGCTTAATGCATGCTGTGAGAGTAAAGCTCATAAGCATGATAAGAGCGAGCACAAGAGAAAGGATTCTTGCCTTTTTCATGGGGGTTTCCTCCGAAAATAAAATTTATTTATTATTCTACGCTTTCGCGCATAATAACCGTGAAAATGTAAATGCTGGTTGGCATTTCAAGGGTTATTCCTTGACGCCGCCCATATTAACTCCCTTTGCAAAATACTTTTGAATAAAGGGATAAATGATAAGAACGGGAATTATCGAACAAACGATAAGTGCATAGATTACAGAGTCTGATGCGTACGGCTCATTCCAACCTGTCATAAATTCGGGGTTGGTGAAGTCCTCAAGCTGACGTCTGATAAATACCTGCAGAGGCTGCTCGTACGAATTTGTTATCATCTGACGTGCCCAGAAGTAACCGTTCCAACGAGAGATTGCAAAGAATAGTGCAACTGTTGCTATAGTAGACTTGCTCATAGGAAGATATACTCGAGTTAATACCTGGAATTCTGTAGCACCATCAACTATTGATGCTTCCTCAATCTCTGCGGGAACACCCTCAAAGGCATTACGAAGAAGGATAATGTTCATTGCCGCCATACCCATCGAGATTACGACAAGCCACTTGTCATCCATAATTCCAAAGGACTCAAATACCTTACCGGTGGCAAGATAGTTAAGATACTGGGGAACAAGACCTGCAGAGAACCACATGGTAAACACAAGGAAGAAGTTGAAGCCCTTGCGGAACATAAGTCTCTTTTTGGAGAGAGCATAAGCACCGAGGATGGCAACACCCATCGCCCAAAGTGTACCGTAGAAGGTGATAAAGAGTGTGTTGGAGTAAGCGTTCCAGAAGAGGTTGTTGTTGAACATTCTGGCAAATGCCTCAAACTGTATATCCTTTGGGAACAAAATAATCTTTCCGTACTCAACCGCTTCTCTGCCGCTCATCGCAGCGGAGATAGCATATAGGAACGGGTAAAGACAACATACGGCAAACACCGTAAGGAACAGATAACTTAAAATTTTAAAGATAAGCTCGGACACTTCTAATTTTCTTTTCATATCTTTGCCTCCTTTAGTATAGTGAAACGTCGGATGCCTTACGGGCTATCGTATTTGCACTGATAACGAGAAGCATACCAACAATGTTGTTTAACATCTCTGCGGCAGAGGCAAGGCCTGTCATACCGTCGCCTATACCGTATCTTTGCGCAAATGTGGAAACAACGTCCGCGGTAGCGTATGTTTTATCGTTGTAAAGAAGAAGAACCTTCTCATAACCTATATTGAGAAGTGAACCAATTCTCGTGATAAGCATAATAACTATGGTAGAGAGAATGCTGGGGAGAACAACGTATCTCATCTGCGCCATCTTACCTGCACCGTCGATCTGCGCCGCCTCGTAGCTGGTCGGAGATATCGCGATTATCGCTGCGAAGAATACTATAGAGTCATATCCGGCAGTTTCCCAAATACCGCTTATCTGATAAATAGCACGGAAGTAATCCGGGTTGTTAAGAAGTCCTAAAGCACCCGAATCCGCCGAGATAGCACCAATACCAACGAGCATCTGCGAGATAATACCCATCTCAATTCCCATATCGGATGAGGGCTGACGGACAAGCATCGTGATAAGAGATGTCATAACAACCGTAGATATGAATTTAGGAAGGTAAGTAATAACCTGATACACGCTTCTTACAATATTACTCTTGATCTCGTTGAAGAACAGAGCAACAATAATCGGTGTCGGGAAACCGAACAGCAATCCGTAGAAGGAAAGGAGGAAGGTGTTACGGAACGCACGCCAGAACTCGGGAGCGTACGTAGGGTGTGAAAAGAGCATATTGAAGTAGTAGAAGCCTGTATAATTCTGCTCTGCCACTCTAACTGCCTCTTCCTTGAACTTAAATGCTCCGAGAAGCTCGTACATCGGGAAATAACGCCAGAACAGGAACACCAAGAGCATCGGGATAAGCATTAAGTAAAGACGCCAATCCTTGAGAATGGTAAGTCCGACGTTTTTCCAATGGTTCTTTTCAACCTCATCACGGACAGCCTGCTCCGCATCCTCGCGGTATTTGCCCGTTTGGGAATCAAAAACCAAATAATCATCCGCTTTGATTTTCATATAAATTCCTCCATTATGTTAGAGTATTTTTTATTCTTCATCTTCCATAGCCTCTCTTTCTCTTTGTAGACGGAAAAGATAAGCTTTCTGATCTTCAACAAGGCCGTCAACACCCTTGAGCAACCACAGTATTACCGTTGTAAAAAGCAAGGACAGAACGTCCGAAACAAGAAAGCCCACAAGCTCCGAGAAGCCCGCACCAAACGGTAAAGAGAGAAGAAAACGTCCGATAGCAACCGCAACGTAAGCCGACGACGTAAAGAGCAGAGTTTTGAAAAAGCTCTTTTTGACCGATTCCTTACCGAAAAGCTTGAAGTATATAAGCGATACAAGTGCAAAGAGATTTCCGCCGCAATAGATGAGATAGTGCTCTGCCGATGCAGACGATGCTATACAAAACGCAACACCGCCGACTACAGCTATCGCCGCGGCACACAGATTCCATCTGTACATCGCTATAAGTATAAGTGCAAGCGTTATCGAAATCGCCATCGGCTGTGCACCAAACCACTTTGATGTAGCAAAAGTCGCTATCAGCTCAAAAACAGCGGTTAAAAAACACAAAATACCAACATCAATATTTCGATATTGCTTAAAAGTTATTTGTTTATCCATTAAGTTTTATCCGTTTTGATTTTTTTGCTTCAATCTATGGCAAAATAC
Source organism: Eubacteriales bacterium (assembly GCA_045634385.1). GTDB lineage: Bacteria > Bacillota > Clostridia > Oscillospirales > CAG-272 > UBA1740. The sequence continues at coordinate 20,671 of JAZRAE010000093.1, forward strand.
CCCAATACTCCACCATACATTTTGCCTACATTATATATAATTAACCTAACTCCAACCTTAAGAATTTTGACTCGATATTGCCTTGAACTTAATTTTTTTGATTTTTACTTTAAATAATGCCTTAGCACGTAAATTTTCGGTTGGCTTTTTTGTGCATTTTAACTATCGTATTATTATAAGGAAGGCAACTCGTGTGCCCAATCCACCCGGTTTTGTATAACACACAGACGTTTTATGTCAAATAACACCGCATAAAAAGAGGAGCCGTCTCATTAAGAATTCAAGATAAGCAAAAGAAAAACGAGCAAACCAGATGGGCGTACCCTAAAGGACGTTTTTTGAAATTTAGAAATTTAATAGGATATATTACCTACCGACAGAAAAAGGACGAAGAATTGCTAAAATTCCTCATCCTTTTTTCTTGACAAGCATCGCATTTGTTCGGACAAATGCTGATTGGGCTAAGCCAAAACCCTTATAACGACAGAAGAGATAACAAATCGGTTTATAGCCGAAATGTTATCTCTTTTTCTATTGGTGAAGTTTTTGCTGCCGCAAAAGTGAAGTTGCTATGCAGTGAAGTACGTGCTATCGCACGAGTGAAGTCAAGTTTGCCCACTTTGCCGTAGGCAAAACTTCACTATCCGTAGGATAACTTCACTATCCGTAGAATAACTTCACTATCCGTAGGATAACTTCACTTACGAAGTATACTTCACTTGCCCATAAGGGCAAACTTAGTTATGCGTGTTCTCCGTTTAAAGCTTATATTATTTACGGTAGGAGCACGAAATTTCGTACCCCTACCGTTTTTGTTCGGTTGCGCTTAAATGCGACAGCCCCTTAAAGAATTAAGAGTTCAATATTGTTTTAAAAATGAATGTTGTAATAAATCGATCTTACAAAAGCCTTGTCACATTACAATTCTTCACCGCAAACGCACACCTCGGACAAGCCAAAGAGCTTTCTGATAAAGTTGATTATAGCTGTCAGAATTCTCTGTAGTCCCGATTCAACCTCACACTTGCTGTGATCCTTCTCGTTTTCTTCGGGCGTTTTGTCCGTGTCAGGAGTATTGTCTTCGCCGGGAGTGTTGTCTTCTCCGGAATCAACCGCAGGTAGTTTTTCACCCTCGGTCATATCGCATCTCTCGCAAGTCTTGGGATTCTCATATGTTGCATCCAACCAATAATGTCCGAGTGCGCTCAGGGTATCACCCGTGTAGCTGTCACCACAGCGTGTGCACGTGTAGGTGGTAAATCCGTCTTTGGTACAAGTGGGGTATGTAAGAACTGAGGTGTATCTGTGCTTACAACCTTCCTCTGAGGGCAATTTTTCCCCCTCTGTTAAGCCGCATCTCTCACAAGTCTTAGGAGACTCATAGGTTGCCTCTGCCCAATCATGTCCGTATGAAGAAAGGATTGTCTGTGCAATGATTACCTCGCCGCAATCCGAGCAATACTTGCCCTCCGTAAGACCGGTTGTGGTACAGGTGGGAGCAACAGCCTTATCGACGGTAGTATTTGTGTGCTGACACAGAGTTTCCTCTGTCGCTTCAACGTATACGGTTATATCATATGCACGGCACTGAGCTGACAGCTTTGTAAAGGTAAGTGAATCAACGGGTTTATCAAAAACAATGGTAATTACATTGCCGTTGTTCGTCGCTGTCGCACCCGTAGGTACGTTCATCCATCCGCTGATATGTTTTGATTCAAGTCCAACACAATTGATCTCGATCTTAGTCATACCGGGGTAAGCAATGGTAACGTCTGATCCGGCATAGAATCTCGCGGGGTTAGAATAATCAGCTACATCTACATTAGAGCTTGCCTTTTTATTGGTCACGGTAATGCCGTTTTGTGCCCAAACCTGTAGGGATGTGCTAAATTCCGTGCGGTTTTTCTTATCAGCAAAGCTTATAGTCGCCTTTGTATCAGCAACCTTTGCAGCGCCGCAAGAGGTACATACGTTGTTCACGTAATTGTGTCCGCTTGCCGCAACCTTACCGCCTACGTAACTGTATGAACAAAGCGTACAAGTATAGGTGGTAAATCCTTCCTTTGTACAAGTAGGTTTAGTTACAACCGAGCTGTAGCTGTGCTGACAAGTAGTGGGAGTATCGCCGCCGGGATTGTCAGAGCCACCTGGGTTATCACTGCCCGAATTGTCACCATCCTCACTAAAGGTGTAAAGACGGGCAACATAATCGGTGTCCTTATACTTCGAATTAAGAAGAGTACCGAAGTTCACATATGAGCCGTAGTTACCTATATAGCAAACTTCACTTCCGACAGTAGTCTTAAAGGTGTATTTAGCAGAATCCCAAGTATACACGGATGTAGCACTCGAACTATAAGTGAAATTGTAATGAGTTCCGCTCTGTACAAGGTTTATATACTGTTTTTGTCCACTACTATTTACAAAATACAGGCGGTATCCATTGGTAGCACTTTCAACATATACATCAACGCCATTACTGTATGCTGTATCTGAAGCACCGTAATACTGATTTTGTGTGCTCATCGTACCGCTGAAGTAATACTCCGCGCCCTTGGCTGTAGAGTAGAAGCCGAGCTTGTACGCCACGCCTGTTTCGAACTGTGTAACGTACGTGGGCTTCTGAGGTTCTTCCGGCTCAGTAATGCCGCAACGGGTACAAGTGCCATCAACGTAGCTATGGCCCTTTTCGGAAGTAACGTTAGTCTTATAACTGTAGCCGCATCCTGCGGTCTGACAAATGTAGACAGTGTAGCCCTTTTCTGTACAGGTAGCCGCTATTACTGTACCCGCACCAAAATTATTGTGACCGCAATCGCCGTCACCCTCGCCCGAGGGGGTGATCATATCTTCGGGAATTTCCTCACCGAAGAGAATAAAAGCAAGCTCGGGATAGTCTACAAACACGTTACGTGTGCCTGTAATGGATTCAACAGAGTCATTTCTGCCAAGCTCCCAAGTGTCAACGGGATCTGCTTCCATCCACTCGAGCAAGACCTCAACACTCTCCATTACACCGCTTGAGCCCCATGCGTAGTTCTTATTGCCCCAACGTACGTAAACGTAGAGGAAAATACGTGCCACGTCACCACGAAGGTCGTATTGACCGCCCGACTCCTTGTTGGGATTGTAGTATCCGGAGCTCTTGCCGTAAGCGGTATTGCCACGGGATGAATTCTCACTGACAGAGGTAGGACGAAGCATCATTATATCATCTTCATCACTACCGCCGAGGCCCTTACTGTTAGGCCAAGTATGCTCACGGTTCCAGCCGCCGTCCCAGGAAGGACCAATCTGCTTGCCGGAATAGAAAGAAGATATCTTTCCGCCGCTGTTCTGACAGTCGGTGTATCTGAAAAGTTCTTTTGTTGCGTTATAGCTGGTTGTATATGACTGTGCATCAGTCATCAATTCCTTCAGCTCACGATACAACTCACTGCTCGGAGCATCGGATTTACCCGTACCTCCTTGATATGATGAAAGTATATCGTACGAAGTGTTGTTATCTTCATAGAATGATTCCGCATTCGGAGATAAAAACGTTGCGACCTCACCGCGCGTACCCCAGTTGTATATGTATTTCCCATCGTACACATACGAAACCTCGGCAGCACTTACTCTAAGGCCGATTGCAGAGGTCAAGGATATGACCGTAACAAATACCAAGAGCAACGCTAAACTGCGTTTCATAAATTTACTCATAAGATATGCTCCTTATAAAATTATTGATCTTCATATAGTTTACCTTATTTTAAAAAGAAAAGCAATAGATTTTGCAAAATATATGTAAAACAAGTGTGGTTTGCGCTCGCCAAGGTAAATTATCTGCTTGTGCGTTATTTTTAGCAAAGACTTTTTCATTAAACCAATTTATTCGTATAAGCTCCCATTATTTCACATATACTTTTCTTGAATATGTCTTTAGGTAGGTAAATATGAAAAGAACGGTTTGGCTTTGGCAACTTTTTGGATTTGCGGTGACTGTGCTTATGGGCACATTGTTACACTTTTTATATGATTGGACAAACGAAAGTGTTTTGATCGCTCCTTTCTCGGGCATTAACGAGTCAACGTGGGAGCATATGAAACTACTCTTTTGGCCAATGTTTATCTTCGCTGTAATCGAGAGTTTTTTCTTTATTGATTACAAAAGCTTTTGGTGTATAAAGCTAAAAGGCATACTCTTAGGGCTCATCTTGATACCCGTTATTTTTTACACGTATAACGGGGTAATTGAAAAATCGCCAGACTGGGTTAACATTTCTATCTTCTTTATAGCCGCCGCTATCACCTACTTTTACGAAACGAAAATGCTGAACGGTAAGAGCAAAACTTACAACCGCCCCGCCCTATCATTCGCTATTATACTAATCATTGCCGCACTCTTTATTTTGTTCACATTCTTCCCTCCCATACTAAACGTTTTCAAAGATCCCCTGACGGGCACATATGGGATATAAAAACAGCCAACGAGCTCTCTTCTGATTGCTCATCGGCTGTTTTTATTTTATTATCGCTTAGGATTAAGCTGATATGCCTTTACAATTTCGCTGAATTTTTACTGTCAAAAACTAATCAATCGCATTTTTGTGCATAGACAGTATAAAACACTGTTTATCATCCAATTACATTTTTGCAAGCTTTTGGAGTTTTTTACGAATTTCAATATTTTGAGGACAAATACTCTCGCACTGTCCGCATTCAATGCAATCGCTCGCTTTAACTTCAAATTCATTAAGACGAAGTCCGGTTTCTCTTCTTGACACCTTTGCCAAAACATATTCATTATAGACCTCAAACAAATCTGCGATGGGCACATTCTTCGGACAAACCTCGGCACAATATCTACACTTGGTGCAAGGAATCTGATTGTACTTGCGAATGATCTCTCTCACCTTATCGGTAGCACCAAGTTCCCTCTCGTTAAGAGGTACGAAGGGATACATAGTTTTGATATTTGACTCCATCATCTCCATATTCCCCATTCCCGAGAGTACCATAAACACCTCGGGGTAGCTCGCCGCATATCTCAAAGCGTATGAAACGGGCGGTGCATCGCCAAGCTTTTCAAACTCCGAAATCGCGAGCGGCGGGAGATTTACCAAAGCTCCGCCCTTGACGGGCTCCATAACAATAACCTTCTTACCGTGCTTTACTGCAACGTCATAACACTTTTTACTCTCTATGCCCGGTGCATCGTAATCAAGGTAGTTTATCTGCAATTGAACTGCCTCTATCTCGGGTTGCTCCGATAGGATCAAGTCAAGAATATCCGACGTATCATGGAATGACATTGCAATGTGCTTTATCTTCCCTTCGCTCTTGAGCTCCTTTACAATCTCGAAGCTATGGCACTCCTTGTGCTTATTGTACGAGTTGCGATTAAGAGCGTGAAACAGATAGAAATCGAAGTATTCAACTCCGCATATCTTAAGCTGTTCTTCAAATAAAGGACGTATCTCCGCCTCGGTCTTAAAGAACCATTCAGACAACTTATTTGCGAGCACGTACTCTTCTCTTTTGTAACGCGAGGTCAGGCAATCCTTTATAGCTTTTTCACTTTTACCCTCTATGTAACCGTGAGCCGTATCGAAATAATTAAATCCCGCTCCAATGAAAGCATCTATCATTCTGTTGAATTCAGCCTTGTCTACCTCACCGTCTACCATCGGCAGGCGCATACAGCCAAAGCCAAAATTTCGTTTTACGTTTTCGAACATTAATTTTCTCCGTTTTTTATTTCAAAGCTTATTTAAGCTCAAGCACAAACTCTTTTTGTGACGGACCTTCAACAAACGGGTTGAATACCGAAACGGTATCGCCATCGGAGTTAACATACCAACATTTCTGTGTGTTGCTATTAAAATCGACCTGTACGGCAAAGCCAACGTGATCCTTGCGGTTCAAAGAGCCAATATCGTCCGTTTGCGTTGTACCGCGTCTACCTGCAATGAATCCGTTAAATTCAAAATCGGTAAGGTATCCGCCATACGTCTTTCCTTCCTCTCCCTTGAACTGACTGTTGTACACCAATTTTCCCTTTGAGTTATACATCGTTTCCTGTCCGTCAAGGAAGGGATATAAGTCGTGCTGATGTCCATATACCGCAAGATCGGGCTCGATTTGGTTGAGAAGCTCCGTCCATTTTTCCTTTACATCAACGTGATCCTTGCGGCTGTTCACAAATTGAATTGGAATGTGGCAAGCGAATAAAGTGTAGTTGTAATTTTCATACGGCTTTGTAGCCAGAAGATCCTCTAAGAATTTTGTCTGTTCGTCGTGATAAATAGTGAACTGATCGGTTTCGTAGTATTCCCACCAACCGGGATCGTGGTCTTCTCCAAGATCAAGCGTGATGCCAAACACATCCGACAGAGTGAACCAATAGTAGAAGCTATCGCCTTTGCTTCCGACGTACTTGTATAAATCTTCGGCATAAGCACCCTTTATCTCGTGATTGCCTCTTGCGTACACTACGGGAATTTCGCCCTTAGTCACATCATAGGCAAGAATGTTGGAGAACTGAACGTCCTTTTCATATTCTACCATGCCGACCGAGTCGCCGAGTATTACAAGAAAATCGAGATTTTCCACCGATAACGCAGCACGGGTAGCACCCTTTCTTGCATGATGAGCATCCGTGATGGTGTAATAAACGAGTCCGTCACTTGAGTTTACGGGGCGGAAGCTGTAGCTCTTGCTGATCTCTTTTCCCTTAAATCCGCCAAACGGACCGCGGTAAATCATCTTCTGTGAATGGATTGAATACCCCTTTGCTGTATCGAGCTTTTCCTGTGGTACAACGATTTTGTGAACGGTGTCCTCGGATTTCATACTACCCGCAAACAAGTCATAGTACTTCTCTCCCCCGACCTCTACCCAAGCGATTGCAGAGTCGTTTGTGCTGAACACGATCTGATACTCATCCTCAACCGCATACACAACCGGACCATAGGTGAATCGGCTGCCAAGCGTCACACCGTAACCACAGAATACACTTATTAGAATGACGATTGCAACCAAAGAGCACTTTATAGCTATGCCGTACTTGCTGTTCTTGATAGGATTGAAGAAAACAAGACCGGCAAAAAGAATAATACACAAGCTGATAAGCAAGGATAAAAAGAACTTTGGTAAAATGAAGTATAAATAATCAATAGCACCCATAATTACTACGACCAAAGATGCTACCGTAAACACGCCGAGTAAGGCTGTCAATGTTATTTTCGGCCATTTCTTATGATTTAACCAAACGGTATTTGCTACCGCAAACGCAAGCACTATCCAGAGGAAAATGCTTATGTAAAGCGGTAAATTAAGAACGAAAGCACTCGGCTCCTTAGCTCCAAAGGCTTCGGCTATTACCTTGGAAATTCCGCTCCAGATAACACGCATTGCAAACCAGAATAACGCGACAACAAGCGCCCAAGCTGAAGAAAGGCTGCTCCATAATCTTTTGCTAAAATATTCTTTCATTACTATATCTCCTTTTTATGTAACAATCAATTCATTATAGGTTCTATGTACACTTAATAATCTCGTCTATATTTTCAAGTATAAACAACTGAGCGCTTTGCGAGAGCTTTAACTGTGCCTTTACTTCACCGCTCTTTTTATCAACGAATTCTTCCTCAACAATTCCGATTTTCGTTGCCAATTCCGAGGGTGTATATACCGTTTTATTTATCACGGTCTGCACCTTGGAGGTTGTAACGAGCCCTTTGTCAGCAAGCCACTTGTTTATTCTCGTAGAGGTCAGCTTTTCGGTAGTATCCGTATCAATCACAGAATTTATATTCTTCATAAACGATAACACGGTTATAGGTTCTTTAGATAACTTTATACTGTTGCATTGCTCTTTCGTAATCGAAAAATCTGCCTTTTTCGATACTCCGAGCTGTAATTTTTCATTCTCTTTTTCCAATAGCTCAACCCTTTCGGAAAGCTCAACGTACTCATCGAGTATATCAGATATAAACGAAAAACACCGTCTTACCTTTTCATCCGCAAAGGCAGAGTCACCCGGAATAACAGCCCCCGACACGGGATGAACACCGTCACAAAGCAACTTCAGGTACATTTTAGCACGCTCTATAAGTTCTACTTTTTCCATAACACCTTACTATAGTCACGCCTGCTTACAACAGACTCTTATTGTTCCTTTCGTAATAAGTAAATTACTGCTCTTTACAAATACTTTCCTTGCGTTTTAAAAAGGCGTCCGCAGTTTTCCTGCTCTTAAAAATCACAACCGTTTTACCGTCCTTGTATTTATCAAGCAATGCATATATATCGGGTAGATTTTTATTTGGAAAGTTGCGTATTTGTTCTTCAAACTCGGGATCAAACTCTGTCTCAATCCAAGGTAGATCGTGACGCATTTTTCCAACGCGTGACATTGCCCCTTCAATACAAACCTCTGTTGGCAAATCAAAAAGAAACACCGTGTCGCACGCAGATATTCTGCCCTCTAATGTGCGACTGTAATTTCCATCTATGATCCAGGAGTCAAGAAGAAGTATTTCCCTAAGACGCGCATCATATTCTTCTCTTGATATATGTGTTTTGTCAGGCTTGTGCCATATCGCATCAAGATGAAATAAGGGGAGTTGCATTTTTTCACTCAGCCTCAGCGCAAAGGTGGTTTTTCCACTTCCCGGGCAACCTATGACAACAATTCTTTGCATTTTACGAGAATATCAAAACTCTATAGTTTCAGGAGCCTTACCGAACGAAGAAAAGGTGGCTGTTACATTCTGCATATAGAACACCTGCGTGTTGCCGTCGTTCTCGTCGTACATATGACGGAGGTTAGGATAGGCATCAAGCATGGATTTTCTCGCTTCAAAACGATCATCCTCGACAAGCTCACACGCGACACGAATCCACGCGCCGTCCTTGAACGCGCAGATCTCCGCCTTAGGATTTACCTCAAGCTGCTTTGATGTGGGCTTGACCTTTCCGGTCTGAATGTAGAGCTTGCCCTCAAACTCATTAATCGTGCCGAAGGGACGCACTCTCGGCTGATCGCCCTCAACGGTTGCCAGATAATAAACCTCTGCTTTTTTCAGAAAATCAAGTACTCTTTTCATAACAATTCTCCTGTATGTATAGATATTTTATAAAATTAGTTTGAGCAAAACAATCGAATTAAGTCTATAAGACTTCCTTTCCCTTCGCTATAAAATAAACTTCTTGCATTACTGCACCGGTTGCAAGTACACACATTGCAGAAATACTATATGTATGCTCAATAACATTCAGCGTTAGAGGCAAAAGAAACAAAGTAAAGCCTGTTATTTTATTTAACACGCTATGTATTGATATTAGTTTTTTCTTGCGAATAAGGACAACCGTAATATTCAATATTTTAGTCAGTGCAATCAGTGCGATCCACGTCCATAGCCATACTGCCATGTGTAATATGGAAAGTATCCTTACACAACATATGAACACAAATACAAGGTCAGAGACAGTATCAAGTCTTGCACCGAACTCACTGACCGCACCCGTCTTTCTTGCCATAGCTCCGTCTATCATATCGGTAAATCCTAAAAACAGATAGAGTGCATAAAACCACGCCGATGACAGAGGAATGAACAATAGTGGAAAACAAATACAATGCGAGAGCCCGTGATGATGTTTGCGATGTGTTTCTTCATATCTTTACGGAGTGTAATTCTTTATAATTTCCATAATACCGTGTTCGTACACGTTTCCACCAAGAACATCGCCATTTGGCTCAAAGGACACGCATTTAACGTTACACGGGTCATCTGTATACGGATTTTCGGGAAGCTCGTTCGTGAAATATTCGCTTAAATTTCTCAGCGCATTTCCTTCGGGAAAAATCACGTTTCCCTCTCCCACGGGAAGCTCGATATCGGCAAAGCTGTCGAGAATTTCTCTCGTTTTTCTGTTGTACGGATTGTCATCCGTCACGCTCACGAGCCACGCAGGCGAGAGGCGAATTGGGATGCCGCACTTTTTTGCTTCTGCGGCAAACATTTTCACCTCATCAAGAGGTATCGTTTCCTGATGGAACGCATCCACCGACAAAAGCAGATCGTTCACACCACATGCGGCAAGTCGCTGTGCTACCTCGCGGATTTCATCGTCATTATTTGAAAAATAGCCGTTGGTGATGACCTGTCGCTTGGGAATATTTAGTTCTTTCGCGACCGTCATGATTGCATAGACCGCATCCGTGTACAACAGCGGCTCACCGCCAAAGGTCATCACGGTTTTGATATCGTACTCCGCCACAATCTTACGCACCGCATCCGCGGCAGTACTTGGATCGATCCGCTCACCACGGGACGTGTGATCTCCCTCGAAACAGTGCTTGCATCTGCCCGTGCAGGCATAGGTCACTACGAATTCTATTTTATTTAGATTTTTAAAATACGGATTCATTTTCTTACATTCTATATCGTTTTTTGAATAAATCACTCAAGAACAATCAATGTGTGCAGTCTAAAAGGCGGAACATTGAAAGTTAGTATATCACCGTCTTGAGAAAAGGTTATTCTCTCCTCGCTCGGAATAGCGGTTGCCTTGCTTATTTTTCTATTAGTCTTCAAAGAAATGCTTACATCATGAAGCTTTGGAAAATCGGGCAAAAGGCACACATTTCCGCGATTCACGGGCGGAGCGTACAGAAGATGCAGGGCAAGGAAATCTCCGTTTTTACTCTCTCTTAATCTCACTCTTCCCGAGGAAGGAAGCTCACTTGTTTCTATTGCCGGTGAATACACCTTTTTAATTGCCCTTATCATATATTCCTCAAGAACATAGTTGCCCGTTTCATTGTAACTTTTAAACACGGGGTGGGCGAAATACAAAACTTTACCGCATTTTACAAGCGCGGGATAATCCGCCGCCTCAGGCTTTTGCGGTGTGTTTTTATGTCCGCAGAAATGACGCAAAGTTCGGTTAAAATACGGCTCGTACACCTCTGCCAAAATTTCCGCATCCGACGGTACTCTCACCTTATAAGCTGAAGAATATGAGAGAAACGGACTCTTCACCTCACCAAAGTCACATCTGATGTAATCTGTATCGGCACGTGACGGCTCAAGCTTTTCAATACCAAGACCGTCAAACGCACTCTCATAGCTTGCAACAACAGCTCCGCCCTTGTTTATAAATTCAAGAATAGCCTTTTTATCACACTCCGAAAGCTTCACATTATCGGGCAAAATAATGCAAGCATATTTATCAAGATCGTCACCAGATCCAATAACGTCATATTCAAGATGCATAATCTGCAAGAGCTTTGATGTTCCCATATCCGAGTCGTAGTCATGGCTCATCCAAATGGCAATGTTGGTATATGCGCGTGTATTCTCGGAATACTTCTCGATCTTTTTTGCATAGTCAAACGCGTGACCTATAATCTCATAGGTGCTCTCGTCTATTTCACCCGACGGATGCAAATGATCTCCCACAGACATAGATGCCCCAAGGCTTACCATATCTGCACACTCGTATCGAAGTGCCTCTTTGTTTTTAAATCCGCCAAACTCGCCCCAAGCATGATGGAATTTTCCCGTCATACCAAGAAAATTCTTGCCGTATTTTTCAAAGAACTTTGCCCTTAGGGGCATAAGGTCATAACCGCCCCAAGCCGTAGGAAGATCCTCGAGCTCATAGTGTGTCTGATATGGGTGATACTCGGTTCTGTTCATATCAGCACCGCCGTTATAGAAGACGGGTGCATTCTCGGAGTATTCGTGGATAACCGACGTCATTCGCTTCATAAACTCTACACGGCCATCTACATAATGCCTTTTTACGTCGTCTTCATTATTTGGATCAAGTCCCTTTTCTAGCATCTTTTTCTTGCAGGAATCGCACACACAGCCATCACCGAAAAAGCAAATATCGTAGAAAATTCCGTCGGACACATCAAAACTCTCACAGATATCACGTGTCAATTTTTCTATGTAATCTGCATAATCACCGTTAAGGCACAGACCTATCCAGCTGCAGTGCTCTAAAGATTCATCGAGTCCGACGCAAGCATCGGGATCAGCGCCTATATATGCCGCCTTTTTGGTTTTAAAATCGATCTGATGCCACTCGGGATGCTCGTCCGCATCCTTCTTGCTCCACCCCGCTGTAATATAAATTGGAGCTTTTGCACCTGTAGCGTGTATAGCGTCAATCTCCTCTTTCAAAAGATTGAATTTAAGACTTGGATGCATAGGAGCAATTTTTGAGGGGTAATAGGTGTACCCGTGGTGACATTTTGCGAAAACTGTCATTGATTCGACACTCGCGCCACTCACGGCTTTAATGAATTTTTCCTTGTCAAACTTTTCTCCTACCCCATCAATGAGCGGACTTGTATGAAAGTCAAGATGAACGCATCTCATATATTTTTCCTCGTCACTATGTATTTTCAATGGGTTTTCAAAAACCTTTAGTCACCTTTATCGTTTAGTGACCATCCGTAATCGCCGTGATATATCATCTGTTTGGTCATGCCGCCGTCAATACAGATGTTCTCACCCGTGATAAAGCCTGCCATATCCGAGCAAAGATACAGCACCATATTGGCAATATCCGGAGGATTTCCCACCCTACCGGCAGGTTGTTGAGTGGCATCTGCGCCCTCGTATACGGTATAGCTATTATCTATCCAACCGGGCGAGATGGAGTTAACCCTCACCCTACCCGCAAAGCTCACCGCAAGCGCATGTGTAAGCGACGAGATACCGCCCTTTGCCGCAGTATAGCTTTCAGTCTCCCTTTGACTCATACGGTCACGCGAGGATGAGATATTCACAATACTCGCTCCCTCGTTGAAATGTGAGGCAAAAAGCTTTGAGAGGTAAAACGGTGCCGTTACACCAACCTTTAGCGCATACTCAAAATCCTCGTAACTTCCGTTTGTAACACCGCACATTTTCGGTGCGGCATTGTTGATAAGATAGTCGACACAGCCATAGTCGGATATTACTTTTTCGGCGAAGCGCTCAAGAGTTTCTTTGTCTGCAAGGTCACCGATAAAATAGTCATTATATAAAACATCAATTGTGCAGACTCTTGCGCCCGCTGCCTCAAATCTTTCTTTTATACATTTTCCAATGCCGCGTGCACCGCCGGTAATAACAACAGTTTTATTATTAAAATCAAACATTTTACCACCTATATCTTACAATCAATAAATTACTTAGAATCATTAAAAACGTTTGTTATGTAAATAAAGATTTTTGTTTTTTCACATCAATCTATGTTTCTAACGGTTTCGATCAAAGCCTTCACTATATTACTCGTCTTAATATTTGGTTCTTTTCCCTGCTCCTCCGAGTAGGGGATATGAATAAATCCGACCCTTGTATCACTGCCGCTAAAGTGCCAAAGCAATGTGTAAAGCACCTCGTTACAAACGTACGTTCCTGCGGAATACGATACGTTCGAAGGTACACCGCACTCCCTTATCGCCTCTGAAATTTTCCTTACCGGCAATGTTGAAAAATAAGCTGTCTCTCCGCCCTTGATTATCGACTCATCCGTAGGTTGATTTCCCTCGTTATCCGGTATTGATGCATAGCGCAAATTAATTCCCACAAGCTCCGGCGTTATTGCATTTCTGCCGCCTGCCTGACCGATACATAGAATTACATCGGGATCTGATTTTTCTGCCTCTTTTATAATCATATCCGAGGCCTTGCCAAACACAACCGGCAAGAGCAGCTTAGTTAGCGAATATCCGTTTATCTCTTCCGGCAAAAGCTTTACCGCCTCCCATGAGGGATTTATTATCTCTTCGCCGAATGGCTCAAAGCCTGTTATCAAAAGTTTCTTCACCTATTTCTCCAATCTACTTGATCATCCATATATGCGAAAATATTGACATTATTCATAACAAAAATATTGTCAATGCAGATTATTCCCTTCTGTTTTGCGGTCGCAACGGCATCACGCCTCGAAAGAAGTTTAATCCTGCTTCAACCCGGTATACGTCTGCTTATCGGATTGACGACGGCGTCGCGATTTGTTTTCGTTATGTCCCATCATATTGTCCTAAGTAACATCACTTACTATTATTTTTTCTATTGTACCATTTTTTACCCAATAAAGCAATACCCGATGCAAATTTACAAAGATAAAAAGATAGCTCCACACTCTCCGCCAAAATATTGACTTTTATGCAGAGCTATGTTAAAATTTAAAAAGGGGAGGGATGCAGTATGAGACAAGTCACAATAAAAAGACAAGCTTCCGTCAATGGCTTTTTCCAATCGCTCTGCTTATACGTTGAGGATGCCGAGCAAGGCACTGATGAGGTTTGCGGTGTGAGATGCAGAAAGCTTTTCAACATAAAAAGCGGCGAGGAGCGCTCCTTCGAAATAGGAGATGACGATGTTCGTATTTTTGCTGTTGAAGGTCAGTCGGTTGACGAAAGCACCGTTACAGAATATCCTATAGCGGCAGGCAATGATGATCTTTTTATCGGAGCTAAATATCAATCGGTTGGTAAAACCGTCAGGTTTAAATTTTTGTTTTGCATCACTGTCAGCAACCGTTTTTCTATCGACCGAGCACGTGCGAAAAAGAAGAAGCTGATCATTGCATTTTCAACCGTTTTATGCTTGGCGATAGCAATATTCCTTTGCTTTCAGTTTAGAAGCTGCTTGCTCCCTGCTTCAATGAGACCGATAGACTTCGAAGTGGAAGAAATGACCATTACTCTCACAAAAAGCTTTGTGGTCGATGAACGGGATAATAGTAATTATTACACAAAATCCTTTTTATCAATGGACTGTTGGGTTGGTGCCATTCGTGAAGGATATGATGAGTATCCCTCTCTTGAGGACGTTTCAACCTATGAATATTGCGAAATGATAAAAAGTGCTAACGGAAACACAACATCAAAAATAGAAGCGAGAGACGAGTTGACTTATTTCGTTTTTGAAAGCTATATTTCGCAATCAAAAACAACCCATACCGTATATCTTTTTGCATATAAAAGCGATAATGCAATGTGGTTTATTCAATTTGCCACTCTAAAGCAGGACGTAGAGAAATGGGAAGACTATTTCTTTGAATGGGCGGAATCGGTTCGGTTTGACTAAATTCCGATTCTTATATCAACCGATTATCTTATGAATTTTGTATCATACATTTTTATGGAATACAAAAAGGACAGAGATTACATTTGCTTTCTCTGTCCTTTTTCTGTTGGTAGATAGCTTGTTTTATTTGATTTACCAAAACTGTCCTTAAGAGAATGCCTCGTTTCGTCCTTATTTAAGCATTCCGTATCCGCCCGAGTACTTGTTAACGTCGTCAACTACCACGAACACGTTATTGTTACATATCTTTCTGATCTGTTTGGCAACCACAACCGTGTCACGCCTTGGTAACACGATGAAGATCATATTCATCTTATCCGTCGAGCCTTGACCCTCAAAAATAGTATATCCGCGAGAGCTTTCTTTTAGATACTCAATTATTTTTTCTGCATTCTCATCATTAGCAATCAACTGAAGACTTGATGTTCCGAGCGCGATTTTGCCTTCGAGCGTTGAACCGAGGAATAAACCCGTAGCGTATCCGACACAATAAAAGGCAAGTAAAAACAGATTATCACCAAGCGTACTTATGATAGTAGAAATAACAAGTCCCCAAATAGCGCATTCAATGAGTCCAAGCCCTGCCGCCTTAAGTCTTTGTCCTTTCACCATCATACAAGTTTTAAGTGATTGTATTGTGATCTCGATAATTTTTGCGGCACAAACGATTATACATACCGCAAAGGGTGGAATTGATGCTAAAAATTCAGACATTTTTTCTCTCCTATCGTTATTTATAATATAGTATACCACTTTGGACGGTAAAATTCAATATTTGAAATATCAAAAAGTCATATACAACAAAAAAACAACAGCTTTTTTTAAAAGTTGTCATCTATTAAATCTACAAAACCAAATGCCGCCGCAACTCAAGCAAAGGGTATCTTTTTACTATTTAAGTCATTTTGACCGACTTTTATCTATTGCTTCTCTTTTTAATAAGACTGCTGATTTCCTACTCCGCGGCGAATTTTGTGCAAAGTGTTGAATTTTATTTTTTTTGACCTTGTTTTTTGTTTATTTAATTTCATTGACTTTTAAATTGATTTATAATATAATTATAGAGTAATTAGTTTTAGCGCCTTGAGGCAGTGCCCCGACGCAAACCTGTCCCGTGACTGACGGATCTTCGCGGATATAACCGCGGTGCCACGGAGACTTACATATTTAATGCCGACCGTCTGGGCGCACTTCCTTTTCCTTGGGTAAGTGCGCCTTTTTGTATTTTTTGGTCGCAACAAAACTAATAATTTTTCTTGGCGCTCTGCGCCTGAAGGGAGCTTGATATGAAAAAAGTTGGAATCGTTATGGGAAGCGCAAGTGATCTGCCCGTAGTAAAAAAGGCAATCGATATGCTCACCTCATTGGACATTCCGTATGAAGTACACGTTTACTCCGCGCACAGAACCCCAAATGAGGCGAGCGATTTTTCGTCAAACGCCAAGGAACGCGGTTTCGGCGTGCTTATAGCGGCGGCGGGAATGGCAGCGCACCTTGCAGGTGTCGTAGCATCCAAAACCACTCTGCCAGTTATCGGTATCCCCTGTAAGTCGGCAAATCTCGACGGACTTGATGCTCTTTTGGCAACGGTGCAGATGCCTACCGGAATCCCCGTAGCTACCGTAGCTATCGACGGTGCGGCTAACGCGGCACTTCTCGCAGCGGAGATACTCGCTCTTGGCGACGATGCTCTTGCAAAAAAGCTTGAGGACAAGCGCCGCCGCGATACCGAAGCAGTTCTTGAAAAAAACAAAGAGATAGAATCACAGTTCAACTAATAATATTCGCTCTAAAACGAAAGGAAATAAAAAAATGAAGCTTGTATACACAGGAAAAACCAAGGACGTTTTCGCACTTGATAACGGAAACTATATGCTCAAGTTCAAGGATGACTGCACCGGCAAGGACGGTGTGTTTGATCCCGGTGAAAATTCGGTAGGCCTCACCATTGACGGTGTTGGCGATGTAAATCTTCGTATGTCCATCCACTTCTTTGAGAAGGTGAATGCGGCAGGAATAAAGACTCACTACGTAAGCGCGGATCTTGCCGATACCACAATGGAGGTTCTCCCCGCTAAGCCCTTCGGTAAGGGACTTGAAGTAATCTGCCGTCACAAGGCAGTAGGCAGCTTCTACCGCCGCTACAGCGACTACATCGAGGAGGGCGCAGACCTTCCCGCATACGTTGAGACCACCTTCAAGAACGATGCAAAGGGCGACCCCCTTGTAACTAAGGACGGCCTTGTTGATCTTGGTGTTATGAGCGCAAAGCAGTATGATGACATCAAGCTTATGACCCAGAAGATCACACAGATAGTTGCCGATGACCTCAAGGAAAAGGGCCTTATCCTCTATGATATAAAGTTTGAGTTCGGCTATGATAAGGACGGCGAGGTTATGCTCATCGACGAGATCTCCTCGGGCAATATGAGAGCATATAAGGACGGCAAGTACGTTGATCCTATCACCCTCTCAAAGCTTTTCTTTGCATAAAACATAATCAAGACAAAATCATATACACTTTTTGAAAACCCCTAAAAATAAGAAAGCGAGATACCAATGGGCGGATTTTTCGGAGCGTGCCGTAAAAGCGACGCGATATCAGACGTATTTTTCGGAACGGACTACCATTCTCACCTTGGAACAAGGAAAGCTGGAATGGCGGCATACGGTGAGAATATAGGCTTACAGAGATCTATACACAACATAGAAAACTCACCCTTCAGAACTAAGTTTGAGCACGTATTTGATGAAATGGAGGGCAATAGCGCAATAGGATGTATAAGCGATTACGCACCCCAACCCCTTCTTATAAGATCAAGACTTGGCAAATATGCTATATGCATCGTCGGTGTGATAAACAACACCGAGGAGCTTGTGGAAAAGTATATTGCCTCGGGTGACGGACAGTTTGATGCAATGACGGGCGGTGCGGTTAATACAACCGAGCTCATCGCCGCGCTCATTAACAAGAAGACCAGCTTTACCGAGGGAATACGCTTTGCACAAAGTGAGATTGAAGGCACGGCCGCAATACTCATTCTGAAAGAAAGCGGAAGCATTATTGCCGCACGTGACAAGGTCGGCAGACTTCCGTTGATAATAGGTAAAGGCGAGGACGGCTACTGTGCAACGCTTGAGCCCTTTGCCGCAACCAAGCTTGACTATGAACCCGTAAAGGAACTGCGCGCCGGCGAGATAGTGGAAATATCGGAAGACGGCTTTGAGGTTCTTTACGAGGGCGTAGCAGAGATGAAGATATGCTCATTCCTCTGGAGCTACTACGGATACCCAACATCCACCTATGAAGGCAAGAACGTCGAGGTAATGCGTTACAAAAACGGTGCAATAATGGCAGAGAATGACGTTGAGCGCGGTAATAACGAGGATATCGACTACGTAGGCGGTATTCCGGACTCGGGTACTCCTCACGCTATAGGATACGCAAACAAGAGCGGCATTCCTTTTGCAAGAGCGTTTATAAAATACACCCCCACCTGGGCAAGAAGCTTTACTCCGGCAAAGCAGTCGGACAGAAACCGTATTGCCAAGATGAAGCAAATACCCGTTCACGAGCTTATCGAGGAAAAGAATCTGCTCTTTGTAGACGACTCAATAGTACGCGGAACACAGATAGGCGAAACCGTAGAATTCCTCTACGAAAATGGTGCAAAATCGGTGCATATGCGTTCTGCCTGCCCACCCATTATGTACAGCTGTAAGTACCTCAACTTCTCAAGAGCTACAAGTGATATGGAGCTCATAACGAGAAGGATCATTCAAGAGCTTGAGGGGGATGAAGGACACAAGCATATACAAGAATACAGCGACTTCTCGACCGAACGCGGTAAGCGGCTGCGCAAGGTATTATGCGAGAAGCTCCATTTGAAATCTATAGAATTCCAGACGCTTGACGGCATCACAAAGGCGATAGGTCTTGAGCCGTGTAAGCTCTGCACATATTGTTATACAGGAAAAGAATAATCAAGGAGGACTGAAAACCCATGCATTCCAATTCTAAATCCGAGGCTTACGCAAGCGCAGGCGTTGATATTACCGCAGGCTATAAGGCGGTTGAGCTTATGAAGGCTCACGTAGCAAGAACGGTTATTTCCAACAGATCGGAGGAGATCGGCGGCTTTGGCGGCCTTTTCGAGCTTGATATAACCGATATGCCCCACCCCGTGTTAGTTTCCGGCACCGACGGAGTCGGAACAAAGCTTAAGCTTGCATTCCTTATGAACAAGCACGATACCGTGGGTATCGACTGCGTTGCAATGTGCGTCAATGACGTTATCTGCTGTGGTGCAAAGCCCCTGTTCTTCCTTGACTACATTGCGTGCGGAAAGAACTATCCCGAAAAAATAGCGGCTATTGTCGGCGGCGTTGCAGAGGGGTGTGTACAGTCCGGCTGTGAGCTTATTGGCGGTGAGACCGCGGAGATGCCGGGCTTCTACCCCATCGACGAATACGACCTCGCAGGCTTTACCGTAGGTGCGGTTGACCGCTCCAATGTTATTAATAACAAGCTTATGGCTGTGGGCGACGTAGTTATCGCGATTCCTTCAAGCGGTGTTCACTCCAACGGCTTCTCTCTTGTCAGAAAGGTGTTTGACGTTGAAAACTGCGATCTTAAATCTCCCATTACAGAATTAGGCGGTAAGTCGCTCGGTGAAACACTTCTCACTCCCACAAAAATATACGTAAAGCCTATGCTGGCTCTTATGAATGGAGTGACCGTAAAGGGCGTTTCCCACATCACGGGTGGCGGCTTCTATGAGAATATACCCAGAAGTATTCCCGACGGTCTTGGTGCAAAAATAAACAAATCCAAGGTTAAGGTGCTTCCCATATTCAAGCTTATTGAGAAGATTGGCGGCATCAGCGAAAGAGATATGTTCAACACCTTTAATATGGGTGTCGGAATGAGCGTTGTAGTTGCCAAGGAGGATGCCGAGCGTGCTCTTGATATTCTCAAAGCAAACGGTGAGGATGCATACCTTATAGGTGAAATTATAAAATCCGACGAAAAGATCATTCTCGAGTAATACTCAATCAAAAAAGCATTTATCGAACAAAACATTCGGAGTCTGATATGGAAAAAATAAAGGTTGCCGTGCTCGTTTCAGGCGGAGGCACAAACCTCGGTGCGCTTATCGATGCCGAGAAGAAAGGTATAATCAAGAGCGGTAAAATATCGCTCGTTATCTCAAACAAAGTCGGAGCATACGCTCTTGAACGCGCGAAGAACGCAGGCATTGAAGCTTTGACCGTCACCAAAACGGAGTGCGGATCTCAAGAGGCGTTTGAGGAAAGGCTTATAGACGAGCTCACCTCTCACGGCATTGAGCTTATCGTTCTTGCAGGATTTATGGCTATCCTCTCGGAGAAATTCACCCACACGTTTGAAGATCGAATCATCAACGTACACCCTTCCCTCATCCCTTCATTTTGCGGCAAGGGCTTCTACGGCCTTAGGGTACACAAGGCAGCTCTCGAATACGGGGTAAAGGTTACGGGCGCTACCGTACACTATGTTAACGAGATACCCGACGGTGGAAAAATAATTCTGCAAAAGAGTGTTTCCATAAAAGAAAACGACACCCCTGAGCTCCTTCAAAGAAGGGTTATGGAAAAGGCGGAATGGATAATCCTGCCAAAGGCGTGCGAGCTTGTTTCTAAAAAGCTGCTCAACAATAAAAAGGCGTAAGAAGACGTATTAAAGGAGTTTATGCAAATGAATATTTACAAAATAAATGATATTGGCGAGCTTATAAAAGAGAACCCATACGTAGGCAGAGGCATTGTTATAGGAAAGACCGAAAATTCGGATTGTGCCGCAGTTGCTTATTTCATCATGGGCAGAAGCAGCAATTCCAGAAACCGAGTATTTACCAAGCACGGCGGAGACCTCTATACCGAGCCTTATGATATAAGCAAGGTTGAAGACCCCTCACTTATCATCTACGCGGCGGTAAGAGAAACCGAGGGCGGCCTCATCGTCACCAACGGCGACCAGACCGACACGGTGTATAACGGACTCAAAGAGGGCTTGTCCTTCTCGGACTCATTGAAGAGCCGCGAGTTTGAGCCCGATGCTCCCAACCTCACTCCCCGTATCAGTGGATACCTTACGTTTGGCAAAGGCGACTTTACCTACGAGATGAGCATACTCAAATCTGCCGATCCTCTCGGTACGGCTTGCAACCGCTACACGTTCTCTTACCCTTCCCTTGCAGGTCTTGGTCACTTTATCCACACATACGTGACCGACGGAAACCCCATTCCCACCTTCCAGGGCGAGCCCGAGCGCGTTATGATTCCAAACGACATCGATGCGTTCACAAACAATCTGTGGGCAAATCTCAACGAGGATAACAAAATATCCCTTTACGTAAGATACATCAATCTTTCGAGTGGTGAGATTACCGAAAGACTTATTAACAAAAACTCCTGAAAGGATCTGTGGAAAATGAAAGAATTTGAACTTAAGTACGGCTGTAACCCCAATCAGAAGCCGTCTAAAATATATATGCACGATGGCTCGGAGCTTCCCATTGAGATCCTCTCGGGAAGACCCGGCTACATAAACTTCCTTGATGCCTTCAACTCTTGGCAGCTCGTCAAGGAGATAAAGGAGGCTATCGGTATGTCCGCTGCGGCAAGCTTTAAGCACGTATCACCCACCGCGGCGGCGATAGGCAAGCCCCTCTCCGATGCACTCAAAAAGGCGTGCTTCGTTGACGATATTGAGGGCCTTGACGAATCCCCCCTTGCCTGCGCTTATGCCAGAGCAAGAGGTACTGACAGAATGTCTTCCTTCGGTGACTGGATCGCGCTCTCAGACGAGTGTGATCTCACCACGGCAAAGATAATCAGCCGCGAGGTGTCCGACGGAATAATAGCTCCCTCATACTCCCCCGAGGCTCTCGAGCTTCTCAAAGCTAAGAGAAAGGGCGCATACAACATCGTTAAGATAGATCCCGATTATGTACCCACCGAGGTTGAAAGAAAGCAGGTGTTCGGTATCACCTTTGAGCAAGGCAGAAACAACTTCAAGATTGACCGCGAGCTTCTTTCAAACGTGGTTACCGCTAATAAGGAACTCCCCGATGAGGCGAAGATCGATATGATAATCGCACTTATCACTCTTAAATACACTCAGTCAAACTCCGTATGCTTTGCCAAGGACGGCCAGGCTATCGGTGTCGGTGCAGGTCAGCAGTCGAGAATCCATTGCACCCGTCTTGCAGGAGATAAGGCAGATCTTTGGCATCTTCGTCAGAGTGAAAGAGTCCTTTCCCTCAAGTTTGCGGACGGAATCGGCAGACCCGACAAAAACAACATCATCGACCTCTACCTCTCCGACAGAGATGCGGATACCGTACTCGGTGACGACGTATGGCAGAACTATTTCTCAGAAAGACCCGAGCCCTTCACTCGCGAGGAAAAGGACGCATATCTTTCCACGGTTACCGGTGTAACTGTAGGATCGGATGCATTCTTCCCCTTCGCAGACAACATTGACCGCGCGGCAAAGAGCGGTGTATCCTACATTGCAGAGCCCGGCGGATCTATCCGTGACAACCTCGTTATTGAGGCGGCGGATAAGTACGGTATGGTAATGTCATTTACCGGAATGAGACTCTTCCATCACTAATATTAAGGAGTATTAAATGAAGGTTTTGGTTGTTGGCGGCGGCGGACGCGAGCACGCTATAATTAAGTCCGTAAAGAAGAATGAGAGCGTGGAGACCATCTACGCATTGCCGGGTAACGGCGGTATAGCAGAAGATGCGATCTGCGTTGATATCGGTGCAAAGGATATTGACGGCATTGTTGAATTTGCAAAGAATAACAGTATTGATTACGCCATAGTTGCTCCCGATGATCCGCTTGTTCTCGGTGCGGTTGACGCGCTTGAGGCTGTAGGTATTCCCTCTTTCGGTCCAAACAAGGCGGCGGCTATAATCGAAGGTAGTAAGGCTTTCTCTAAGGAGCTTATGAAAAAGTACGGTATTCCTACCGCGGCTTATGAAACGTTCTCTGACGAGGATGCTGCGCTTAAATATCTCGATACCGTCAGCTTCCCAACCGTAATCAAGGCGGACGGTCTTGCGCTCGGTAAAGGCGTTATCATTGCTATGAACAAGGATGAGGCGATATCCGCCGTTAAGTCAATGATGACTGACGGTATTTTCGGCGAAAGCGGCAAGCGTGTTATTATCGAGGATTTTCTTGAAGGTCCCGAGGTGTCCGTGCTTGCTTTCACCGACGGCAAATGTGTTGTGCCTATGATCTCTTCCATGGATCACAAGAGAGCTCATGACGGTGACGAAGGCCTAAACACAGGCGGTATGGGTACCGTTGCACCCAATCCTTACTATACCGACGAAATCAAAGACAAATGCATGGAGGAAATCTTCATTCCCACCATAAACGCCATGAACCGGGAAGGCAGAACCTTTAAGGGATGTCTGTACTTTGGACTTATGGTAACAAAAAACGGTCCTAAGGTTATCGAGTATAACTGTCGATTCGGCGATCCCGAAACGCAGGTCGTTCTCCCGCTTCTTGAAACCGACCTTCTCACAGTTATGCAGGCAGTCACAGAGGAGAGGCTCTCCGAGATCAAAGTTGAGTTCTCAACCGACTCTGCTTGCTGTGTAATTATGGCATCCAACGGCTATCCCGAGAAATACCAAAAGGGATTTGAAATAACCATTCCCGAGGATGTTAAAAAAGACGTTTACGTTGCAGGAGCAACACTGAGCAATAACAAGCTCCTTACTTCAGGCGGACGAGTGCTCGGCGCTGTAAAGACTGCAAAGAGTCTTGAAGATGCGGTCGCGGGCGCATATTCTCTTGTCGAAAAAATACATTTTGAAAATGCATACTTCCGCCACGACATAGGAGCAAAAGCTCTTTTAGCTAAAGGAGAGTAAACTATGGTTTACAGAATATACGTAGAAAAGAAATCAGAGCTTGCGCATGAAGCGCACACACTTTTTGATGAGCTTCATCAACTCGTCGGCATAGAAGGACTTACAGGCGTTCGTATTCTCAACCGTTACGATGTCGAAAATATTGACGGCAAGCTTTTTGAGAAGACAGTAAGCACCGTTTTCTCAGAGCCTCAGCTTGACATAGTAACAAGTGAGCTTGATGCGCGCGACGGCAAGGTTTTTGCTGTTGAATATCTGCCAGGTCAGTACGATCAGAGAGCGGACTCCGCGGCACAGTGTATACAGATAATTTCCTGCGGTGAACGTCCCACAATACGTACCGCAAAGGTTTACGTTCTTTTAGGAAACATCACGGATAGCGACGTTAACGAAATAAAGAAATACGTTATCAACGCGGTCGAGAGCCGCGAGGCATCCCTCGATAAGCCCAAGACGTTGGCTATCGAATATGCAATACCCGAAACCGTAGCAACCGTAGACGGATTTATAAGTCTTGACGATAACGGAATGAACGATCTGCTCGACAAGCTCGGTCTTGCTATGGATATTGGCGATCTCAAATTCCTCCAAGCTTATTTCAGAGATGAGGAAAAAAGAGATCCCACAATTACAGAAATCAGAGTTGTCGATACCTATTGGTCCGACCATTGCCGTCATACGACCTTCTCAACGCATATCGACAACGTAAAAATAGAAGACGAGGCAGTTGCCGCGGCTTATGAAAGATACCTTAAGTCAAGAGTCGAGGTTTACGAAGAGGAAAAGGCGGCATCCCGCCCCGAAACCTTAATGGACATTGCAACCATTGCGGTTAAGGTGCTCAAAAAGAGAGGCGACCTCCCCGAGCTTGACGAAAGCGAAGAGATCAATGCCTGCTCCATTCACGTAAGTGCCGACATAAACGGCAAAGAGCAGGATTACCTTCTCATGTTCAAGAACGAAACACACAACCATCCTACGGAGATTGAGCCTTTCGGCGGCGCGGCAACCTGTATCGGAGGTTGTATCCGTGATCCGCTCTCCGGCCGTGCATACGTTCATCAGGCGATGCGTGTTACAGGTGCTGCCGACCCGAGAAAGCCCCTCAAGGAAACTCTCGCAGGCAAGCTTCCTCAGAGAAAAATCTGTCAGACAGCAGCTGCAGGATATTCCTCATACGGTAACCAGATAGGACTTACCACAGGACACGTTGCGGAAATCTACCACGACGGATACGTTGCAAAGCGTCTTGAGTGCGGTGCAGTCGTTGCTGCCGCTCCCGCTTACAACGTCCGCAGAGAACGCCCCGAGGCAGGGGACGTGGTAATTCTTCTCGGCGGAAGAACAGGCCGCGACGGCATCGGCGGTGCTACGGGCTCATCAAAAACTCACAATATGAAGTCCCTCACAACTATGGCGTCCGAGGTACAAAAAGGCAACGCCCCCGAGGAAAGAAAGATACAGCGCCTTTTCAGAAACCCCGAGGTAACGCGCCTTATCAAACGTTGTAACGATTTCGGCGCAGGCGGCGTTTCTGTTGCTATAGGCGAGCTTGCAGACGGTCTTTCCATAAACCTTGATGCAGTTCGCAAAAAATATGACGGTCTTGACGGCACGGAGCTTGCTATCTCCGAATCCCAGGAGAGAATGGCGGTTGTAGTCGAAGCCGATGACGCAGATAAATTCATCGCCTTTGCAGAAAGCGAAAACCTTGAAGCATATCAGGTTGCTACGGTTACCAAAGAAGCACGTATGGTAATGAATTGGAAGGGTCAGACTATAGCCAATCTTTCAAGAGAGTTCCTTAACACCAACGGAGCAAGCAAGCACACCGAGATAGAGGTAAGCAAAAAGGATCTTTCGGTGTTCTCCAAGGCTCTATACAGTAACATCAGAGAAATGGCATCAGATCTCAAAACAGCGAGCCGTAAGGGCCTCGTTGAAAGATTTGACGGCTCTATCGGAGCAGGATCTGTTCTTATGCCCTTCGGCGGTAAAACACAGAGAACTCCGGCGCAGGCAATGGCGGCACTGATCCCCACCCTTCCCACTCAGACAACAAACACCGCAAGCGTTATGGCGTGGGGCTTTGACCCGGACGTTATGAGCGTTGACACCTACTCAGGTGCTCGTGCGGCGGTATATAATTCGGTTGCAAAGATAGTAGCTGCAGGCGCAGACTACAAGGATGCATACCTTACCCTCCAAGAGTTCTTTGAAAGACTCAAGACAGACCCCTCCCGTTGGGGCAAGCCCTTCGCGGCGCTTCTCGGAGCTATGGATGCTCAGCTTGAGCTTTCCATTGCCGCAATAGGTGGTAAAGACTCTATGTCCGGAACCTTCCTTGACAAGGATGTCCCCCCTACTCTTATTTCATTTGCTATCGCTCCCATCAAGGCGGATAAGGTGATCTCCCCCGAATTCAAGGCTTCGGGCCACCCCGTGTATATCTTTGCGCCCAAAGACTTCGGTGCGGAAAGCACAAAGGCGGCTTGGGAAAGCTTCCATAATTATTGTGAAAGCGGAAACGTAAAGGCAGCTTGGGCAGTTGAAAACGGCCTTGCCGAGGCGGTAATGAAGATGTCCTTCGGCAACGAGATCGGCTTCAAGGCGATTCCCGGTGTAGTAGCTGACGGCTGGTATAACACAATGATGTTCGACTTTATCGTAGCTGAGCTTGACTGCGAAACAGACTCCGCCTTCGCTACAAAGATCGGTTATACAACAAGCGAGCCCGTCATATCTCTTGACGGCGAGTCAGCAACCATCGAGGAGCTTGTTGCTCTTAACGATTCTACACTTGAAGGTGTATATCCTACCACAAAAAAAGCAAAAGAAACGACTGCTCCAACCTTTGCATATAATGCACAGAGCATCGCTGCACCACATATTAAAGTAGCGAAACCCAGGGTTCTTATCCCCGTATTCCCCGGAACGAACTGCGAGTACGATTCTGCGCGCGTAGTTGAGCGTGCAGGCGCAGAAGCAGACATTGTAGTAATAAGAAACCTTACCTCAGATGAAGTATTAAGAAGCGTTGATACCGTTGCAAAAAAAATCAGCGAGTCTCAGATGATCTTCATACCCGGCGGTTTCTCAGGCGGAGATGAGCCCGACGGCTCCGCAAAGTTTATCACCGCATTCTTCAGAAACCCCGCGATAAAGGAGCAGGTTGGCAGACTTCTTGACGAACGTGACGGACTTATGCTCGGTATCTGTAACGGCTTCCAGGCTCTTATTAAGCTTGGCCTTGTTCCGTATGGCAAGATCATCGACACAGATGCATCCTGCCCGACTCTTGCGCATAATATAATCGGACGCCATCAGTCAAAGCTTGTCAGAACAAGAATTTGCACCAACAAATCCCCTTGGCTCAGCGGCACAAAGGTCGGCGAGATCTACACAGTTCCGATTTCTCACGGTGAGGGAAGATTCCTCGCCGACGAGGCTCTTGCGCTTTCCCTTGCGGAAAACGGACAGATAGCAACGCAGTACGTGGATCTTGACGGCAACCCATCAATGGATACCGCATTCAACCCCAACGGCTCTATATTCGCAATCGAAGGTATCACATCTCCCGACGGACGAGTTCTGGGTAAGATGGGACACAGCGAGAGAATCGGCTGCGGACTTTACAAGAACGTTACCGGCGAATATGATATGAAGCTCTTTGAATCTGCGGTAAAATACTTCAAATAATAGCTATAAGACGAAAAAGGGGCGCAAAACCTCACACGCCCCCATACATTTAAGAAAAATCCGACAACTCGTGTTTTCCGACAAAGCTTTCGGATCCACCTTTCTTACAACTTAAAAGGAGAAACTATGGCATATTTATCCGATATAGAAATAGCACAGCAGTGCAAAATGAAACACATAAACGAAATTGCGAAAAAGCTTGAAATTTCCGACGATTATATTGAACAGTACGGTAAATACAAGGCAAAGATAGACTACTCACTTATTAAGGATTCTCCCCGTAAGAACGGCAAGCTCATTCTTGTTACCGCAATCACACCCACCGCGGCGGGAGAAGGCAAGACAACAACGACTATCGGTCTTGCAGACGGTCTAACAAAAATAGGTAAGAGATGCGCAGTTGCTCTGCGCGAGCCCTCACTCGGTCCTGTATTCGGAATCAAGGGCGGCGCCGCAGGTGGCGGATACGCGCAGGTAGTTCCTATGGAGGATATCAATCTTCATTTCACCGGTGACTTCCACGCCATCGGCGCGGCGAACAATCTTCTTGCTGCCATGCTTGATAACCACATCCACCAGGGCAATGCTCTTGGAATCGACCTTGAAAAGATCACCTGGAAAAGATGCGTTGATATGAACGACCGTCAGCTCCGTTTTATCAAGATCGGTCTTGGCGGTGAGAAAAACGGCACACCCCGTGACGACGGCTACGATATCACCGTAGCATCCGAGATCATGGCAGTGTTCTGTCTTGCGAGCTCGATCACTGACCTCAAGGAGAGACTTGCAAGAATCGTAGTGGCATACACCCACGACGATAAGCCCGTGACCGCAGGACAGCTCGGAGCAGTCGGTGCAATGACCGCGCTTCTCAAGGATGCTATGAAACCCAACCTCGTACAAACTCTTGAAGGCACGCCCGCATTCGTACACGGTGGACCTTTCGCAAATATTGCTCACGGCTGTAACTCGGTAATAGCAACGAGAATGGCTATGAAGCTCGCTGATTACGCTGTGACCGAAGCAGGCTTCGGCGCTGATCTCGGAGCAGAAAAGTTCCTTGATATCAAGTGCCGTATGGCAGACCTCAAGCCCGATGCGGTAGTAGTTGTTGCTACAGTCCGCGCACTTAAGCTCCACGGCGGAGTACCTAAAACAGAGCTCGGCGAGGAAAATCTTGAGGCACTTGAGATCGGTCTTCCCAACCTCCTTCGTCACGTTTCAAACATTAAGAATGTGTACAAGCTCCCCTGCGTAGTTGCAGTTAACCGCTCCCCCACCGACACCGATGCAGAGATCAACCTCGTTATCGAAAAGTGCCGCGAGCTCGGCGTAAACGTTCGTCTCTCTACCGTTTGGGCAAATGGCGGCAACGGTGGTATCGAGCTTGCAGAAGAGATCGTAAATCTCTGCGAGGAGAAGAACGACTTCACCTTCAGTTACGAGCTTGACACCACTATTGAAGAAAAGATCGATGCGATCGTCAAGAAGGTATACGGTGGCGACGGCGTAGTATTCACCGACGAGGCGCAGGCGGAGATAGACAGACTCACCGCGCTCGGATACGGTAAGCTCCCCGTTTGTATGGCTAAAACTCAGTACAGCTTCTCCGACGACGCAACTAAGCTCGGCGCTCCTAACGGCTTCACAGTTACCGTCAGAAAGATCAAGGTTTCTGCCGGCGCAGGATTTATCGTAGCGCTCACCGGTAACATTATGACTATGCCCGGACTCCCCAAGATTCCCGCTGCAGAGAGAATAGATGTTGATGAAAATGGAAAAATATCCGGTTTATTCTAATTTAAGTTTACAAAACAACTGATTTCGAGGTATAAATATGAATTCCAATATAAGACCCGAAAATATGACACGCATCACAACCAAGGCTCTTGCAGACGCTTTTATCAACGAACAGGTAAAGCTCATCAAAGAACAGGTAGGCGACAAAAAGGTTCTCCTTGCCCTCTCCGGCGGTGTTGACAGCTCTGTTGTTGCCGCCCTTCTTATCAAGGCTATCGGCAAACAGCTTGTGTCCGTACACGTTAATCACGGACTTATGCGCAAGGGCGAAAGCGAGCAGGTAATTGAAATATTCGAAAAGGGACTTAATGCCAATCTCGTATATGTTGATGCAAGCGAGAGATTCTTAAATCTTCTTGCAGGAGTCAGCGACCCCGAGAAAAAGCGAAAGATCATCGGTGCAGAGTTTATCAACGTTTTCGCCGAAGAAGCATCCAAGCTTGAGGGCATCTCATTCCTCGCTCAAGGCACTATATATCCCGACATTCTCGAGAGCATCAAGCAGGCAGAGGGCAAAAAGGCGGTTAAGTCACACCACAATGTCGGCGGACTTCCCGAGGATCTTCAGTTCGAGCTCGTCGAGCCCCTTAAGCTCTTGTTCAAGGATGAGGTAAGAGTAGTGGGTGAGGCTCTCGGCCTACCTCACGCTATGGTTTACCGTCAGCCCTTCCCGGGTCCGGGTCTCGGTGTAAGATGCCTCGGTGCAATCACCAAGGATAGACTCGAAGCACTCCGTGAAGCAGATGCAATACTCCGCGAGGAATTTGACAAATGCGGTCTTTCAGAAACCGTATGGCAATACTTCATAGCCATCCCCGACATCAAGAGCGTCGGCGTTAAGGACGAAAGCCGCTACGAGGGTTGGCCCGCAATCATACGCGCAGTAAACACATCCGATGCTATGAGTGCAACAATCGAGGAAATCCCCTACCCCGTGCTGCATAAAATCACCGAGAGGATCACAAACGAAGTCGAGGGTATCAATAGAGTTCTCTATGATTTGACTCCTAAACCTACCGGCACGATCGAGTGGGAATAAAATTCAACTGGATTTTCGGTCATCATAATGGAAAAGCGTATAATATTAAGTGCGCTTCTTCTCTGTTTTATTTTTCTATTATCGACATGCAACAAAGGAGATACAATGAAATATACATTTGAATCTTTGCAAGATGAAAACTTAATGGGTGGCAGCTCGTATTTTATGGATTTCGGAGAAATGGAATCGCAAGAAGATGCCGCAATAGCAGAAGGAAAGCTGCTTTCCGCATTCGGTCAGCCGGAATACACGAGTGAAAATTATGAAAACTCTTTTAATTATATTATTCGTGCTACCGCAGACAACGGAGAAAGTGTCATATTGACCGTTTACGGTATGGGGGTTGTTCATATAGGTGCTGAACAACAGAATGATTTTGCGCAAAAGGCTGCATCTGCTCTTATAGAATACGTAAATGCTTTTACTCCCGCAGATTACAGCCGCACTGTTTATTACTTGGATTTTGATATGCAAATTGATATTCAGGTAAAAGGTGGCAAGGCTACAATCAGTCAATCTCAAATATCCCAAGAAAAAGCAAACGAATTATTTGATAAGTTCTATAAGTAATTTGTTGATACCATTTTGATACCGTTTTTGCAGAGACTCCATAGACGAAGCGGAAAAAGGCGGTAAAATTCCCCGAAAAACCGCGCGGAAAGACCTCAATTCACGGGTATAATGCTAATTTAAGCGAGTGGGAATAAGGCACTTGCTCGCAAGTGCAATTAAATCCACCTGACGGTGGAATAAATCTGCTTCGCAGATGAAGTCCTCGCAAAGCTCGGATGAAGTCGCCTCGGCGATAAGTGGATTTAATCCCAACCGAAAACGCAAGTTTTCGACTTCATCCTAAAACCCGTTTTAGGACTTCATAAAAGAACAAGTAATGAGCACCACCTACCAACGCACCAAAAGGAGAAGAATATGACATTCGATTCCAAAGCAAAAATCGAGCTCATAGACGAAATGAAAAAGAAGACTATGTCCTTTGACGATGCCGTATTTGGCGGTGAAATAGGAGATATATTCACCTCACCGTTTGCACACCCACCGGTATATCCGACCAAGGGTAAGCATCCGAGAGTAATGATATCCTCTCACAACATCGACACTATAAAGAACAACTTAACAAAGCCACAGAATAAGTCCGCGTACGAGTCCTACGTCTCTTATACTGAAAAGGAAATGACCGGCGAATACTCTGGTAGCACCTTTGAGCTTTTGACTCACATTGAGGCAAAGGCGTTCCGTTATCTTATGACGGGCGAGGAGCTCTACGGCTATCAGGCTATATACAACATCAAGAACGCTATACTCACAGCTGAGCATATAGAGATCGATCCATACAGAGCATACGGCTTGACAATGTACGTTGCCGCGTGCGTCTACGATTGGTGCTATGATCTACTCACCAACCTCGACAAGGATCAGATAGTCAGAGGCTGCATAAACCTTCTCGGCAAACGTATGGAGGTCGGCTGTCCGCCCGCAAAGGTTGGCGCAATAGCTCATCACACGGTTGAGTGTCAGATTTTACGTAGCTATCTCTCGTTTGCGATAGCCACCTATGACGAGTATCCCGATATCTACGAATACGTGGCAGGCAGATTGTATAGCGACATTGTACCCTCGCAGAACTTTATGCTCGGAACAGGAAAGCATTGGGAAGGCGCATACTACGCACCCTTCAGATACTGTAACCTACTCGATGCACAAAATCTTATGCTTGCAATGAGCGAGGGCAAATGCGAGATATTTAACTCAAATGATCTCTATACGGTTGCTAACGCTTTCATGGACTTTACTCTTCCCGGGCTCACCTATGACAAGATTCACGTCTTTGAGCTCGGTGATGTTGCGGCAACCACATTTGAGGACTACTTCTCCTCATCATTCTTCGCATCCTGTATGTTCGGTGATGCAAAGCTTAAAGGCTTCTCATTTGAGTGTTACAATGACAAAACCGACTTTGACAAACTGATGAACAACACATGGATCTCAGCTGTCAGATACCTTATACACAACAACCCCGACCTCGATCCCGGCGATCCCTTCGAGGGCAGAGATCTCGTGCGTATGGCAAAGTACCCATGCACCACCGCATTCGCAAGAACTGCTTGGAATGACAAGGATGCTGTCGCAGTCTATATGACAATGCCCGAGTTCTATTCTGCGAGCCACTCGCACGCAGAGGCAGGTTCATTCCAAATATATTACAAGGGTATGCTTGCATCCGATTCCGGCTATTATACTTCACACGGCACAGGCCATCACTCGGCATACACAAGACAAACCATATCCTCAAACTCCATCCTCGTATACAATCCCGATCTGGCAGAAAGAGGCACTTGGAACAAAGGAGAAGTAAACGAGCATCCTTATTCAGGCGGTCAATCCTTAGTACAAGACATCACAAGAATAGTCTGTCCGTACACAGCAGAATCGGCAAAAACCTGTGCTGCTATGGATCAGCTAAAAGTTATTGGAAAGGCGTATGATGTTAAGGATGGTAAGCTCGGATTCGTATATCTCGCAGGTGATATGACCGATGCGTACGATCAGGAATCCGTAGACGAGGTAACAAGACATATGATCTCGGTTGTAACAGATAACGAGAAAACCCCTCTCGTGTTTGCAACGTACGATAGAATTACGTCAAAGGATCCTACCTACAAGAAAACCGTTCTTTTACACAGTATGACCGCACCCGTGGTAACTGATGACGGTTTTATCATCATCACAAATACCAAGGAAAATAATAGCGGTAAGCTCATAGCACAGACTCTCCTGACCAATATGGAAGCTACCGTATACGGTGACGGAAACGGTGCCGAATATACGATAAATGGCAAGTGTCACAAACCCCCGAACTATGATCCAACCGACCCCGATTATCGTATTGACCTTTGCCCAATAGCACCCACTCTCACAGACCGCATACTAACCGTTATGTACGTTACCGATGCAAAGAACAACGCATCTCCCATAAAGGCAAAAGAGATTCAAACAGATAATCTTGCAGGAACATCAATATTTGGTAAAGTTCTCCTGTTCAATAAAAATCAAAGGTGTCTTTCCGGCGAATATTCTTTTACCACAGAAGGTGATAACGAGTTATCGTACTACATAGCAGGTGTAACAGACGGAAACTGGCAAATAAGAGTAAACGACATAATAATCGAAACAAAAACCGTCAAAAGCAATCAGGGAATCTTGACCTTCCGTGCACCTGCCGGAAATGTCGCTCTAAAACTAATTTAGCAAGTAATTTTTTGGTAAATTTTATATGTTGACAAACCGTCTATAACAAGATATAATATTGAAAAATACGTATTCATTTAAGGAGAAAAGCATGGCTACTTACTTTAATGACCCCTCACGCACCTTTTCCGAGTATCTTCTCGTACCGGGTTATACCGACGAGAGATGCGTTCCGGGAAACGTTTCTCTCAAGACACCATTAGTAAAATACCGCAAAGGCGAAGAGGAATGTCCTCTTTCGCTTAACATCCCCCTTGTTTCGGCAATTATGCAGTCTGTTTCTAACGATACGATGGCGATTGCTCTTGCCAAAGAGGGCGGCATATCCTTTATCTACGGTAACCAGACGATCGAGGATGAGGCGGCTATGGTTGCGAGAGTTAAGGGCTACAAAGCAGGATTTGTTGTTAGTGACTCTAACCTAAAGCCCACCGATACACTCCGTGACGTGCTTTATCTCTTTGAAGAAAAAGGACACAGTACCATGGCAGTTACCGATGATGGAACTGCAAACGGTAAATTACTCGGTATCGTTACCGGACGTGACTACCGTGTCAGTCGTATGAGCGGTGACGAACTTGTTTCTTCCTTTATGACTCCCCTTGAAAAGCTCATTACAGCTCCCGCAACCACCACCCTTAAGAAGGCAAACGATATAATCTGGGATCACAAGCTTAACTCTCTTCCCATTGTTGATAAAAAGGGAAATCTCAAATATTTCGTATTTCGTAAGGACTACTCACAGCACAAGAGCAATCCCGATGAGCTTCTCGATAAGAACAAGAGTTATATAGTAGGCGCAGGTATCAATACCCGTGACTATGAAAAGCGCATTCCCGCTCTCGTTAAGGCAGGTGCTGACGTGCTCTGTATCGACTCCTCCGAGGGCTACACCGTATGGCAGAAGAGAACCATCGACTTCGTACGTGAGAAGTACGGCGATAAGGTAAAGATCGGTGCAGGTAACGTCGTTGACCGCGAGGGCTTCAGATTCCTCGCAGAGGCAGGCGCAGACTTTATCAAGGTTGGTATCGGTGGCGGCTCTATCTGTATCACCCGCGAGACCAAGGGTATCGGGCGCGGACAGGCAAGCGCGGTTATCGAGGTTGCCGAGGCTCGTGACGAATACTATCGCGAGACCGGTATCTACGTGCCCATCTGCTCCGATGGCGGTATCGTACACGACTACCACATGACTCTCGCTCTCGCGATGGGCGCAGACTTCCTTATGCTCGGCAGATACTTTGCAAGATTTGACGAATCTCCCACACCCAAGACCATGATCAACGGTCAGTACGTAAAGGAATATTGGGGCGAGGGCTCTAACCGTGCGAGAAACTGGCAGAGATACGATCTAGGCGGCAAGGCAAACCTCACCTTTGAGGAAGGCGTTGACTCCTACGTAACCTATGGAGGACCGCTTCACGATAACGTTGAGCGCTCACTCTACAAGGTTAAGTCCACTATGTGCAACTGCGGTGCGATCACCATTCCCGAGCTTCAGGAAAAAGCAAAGCTCACCGTCGTCAGCTCTACAAGTATCGTTGAGGGCGGCTACCACGACGTTATGCTCAGAAACACTACAACGGTTAAATAATCATAACATAAAAGTGCTGTACTTATAACGGTACGGCACTTTGTTTTTTACGAACTGTAATTCAGCTATCAACTATGCTTAATATAAAAACAGGAATGTTGCCGCAAAGCCACATTCCTGTTTTTATATATCTTTATTCTGTTCCAAAGAGAACCTTTCTGAACAACTCTGCTGTCTTCTCCTCGCCTATCGCTTTCTTGAAAGCATCGGTCGAAGGGCCTCCCTTTGAGATCAGGCCTTCTACGTAAAAAGATGCTTTATCCCTTTTTACCTCAACATTATCCGTGGGTGCTACCGCACCAAGATATGCCATAAAATGCTCGGTAGCAAGCTCATTCATACGGGGCGTGTTAAGTTTTTTGCCCTTTTTGGATATGCTTACGGGAAGTTTGATTGAATCATACCAATGCTCCCCGGGATCTCTTTCGACAAGATCGGTATACCACTTTTTAACGTCAGGCATAACGAAAGCATCGGGATTGGTAAGTGTGTCATACAATTCAACTATAAGCACGTCATTGCCCATAGCGAAAATGCGGTCGTATGAGTAAAGCGGAAGATCAAGCTCACAGGGATTAACAATAAGAGTATCCATCTTCATAAGACCGAAAAAGCCCTTCGCCGTCATAACAGAAACGTGTCCAAG
Source organism: Eubacteriales bacterium (assembly GCA_045634385.1). GTDB lineage: Bacteria > Bacillota > Clostridia > Oscillospirales > CAG-272 > UBA1740. The sequence continues at coordinate 56,747 of JAZRAE010000093.1, forward strand.
ACCTTCAGCCTTATAGGATTTAATATCAAATTTCATCCCACTCGCTTTAAGTCCGCTTATGCTGTCCGCATCGGTAAGAGGATACCTCTCGCCTATCAAGGACAAAAGCTTATCTATCATACTTATTCTCCTTTGCCGATTTCAAGCTCAGCAAGACCGTTTTTATGCAGCATGTATACACCAAAGAGGAATGTGCCCTGCCCTACGACGTTCACGCCCTCGGCGATCCAGTTCATAGACGCCTCAGCAAAATCCTTAGAGGAGAGATAGCCCATACCAAGACAGCATATAAAGGACAAAGAAAAGATGGCGATAAGCCAAGGCTTCTTCATCTTGTGAGCCACTATTGAAAGGACGGTATCAAGGATTCCAAGTCCCGCTACCATGAGTCCTACGAACACGAACGTGCCCTTGAACAGAGGAGGTGCAACGGCAAGAAGCGCGCCCTTTTCATCTTGGTTAAAGCAAAGCATAGCGAGAACACCTATTCCCGCGAGCAAAAATCCGATAGACTGTACCGGGAAAAACATGGCGTTAAGCGCCTCAAAATCGCACACGCCCCCAGCGTAAAGCAGCTTATAGGTCGCCTTAAGCGCACCCGCAGAGATAATATTTATCGTGCCTGCTGCGAAGAGAGCAAACGCTCCCTTGCTCATTTTATTATACAAGTCGCGCATCAGTATAACCGATGCGATGGCAAAGAAGATTACCGGTATGTAATCTACAAGAGCCATAGACACAGAGAAGTCTTTCATTGTTTCTCCTTTACGGTAAAGCGGGGCAAATTCCCTGCCCCGATTCACCTTTAGTTATTTATTTCTTGTTGAGATGGTAGATAGGAAGCAGAGGAATAATGATAGGAGTTTTGTTTGCGTACTCATTATATTCCTCGTTGTCGCCGTAACGCGCCATCTGACGCTTTTCAAGTCTCTGCGCACCGTTAAACATTATATAAACGATGCAGATATATGCAATGATTGCAGTGATCCACTGACCCACGGTCTTGTATGCATTGATGCCGCTTATGAACACACCGGTCCAGAAGATGATTTCTCCGAGATAGTTGGGACAACGGCAGATCTTGTAAAGGCCCTGTGTTGCAACCATATCGGGACGGACCTTTTTCTGTGCAGACTTCTGATTGTCTGCAACAGACTCAAGAACGAGACCGAGGATAGAAACAACAAAACCTATGATAGGAAGGATAATACCGGTAACGTCGTTAGTAACACGGAACAGCATCGGACTGACCTGTGCAGTGTAAAGCACGGTAACAGAAAGCCAGATTGCAACGAGAACGAATATAGGAGGATTCTTCTCACCGGAAACTTCCTTAAAGGTTTTCTTATAGGATGCGCTCTTTATCTCACGAACAAGAAGGAATCCGGAAAGGCGAATACCGTAAGCGAGGAACAAAGCCGCCTGAATGAGAAGAACCCAAAGGGGAGCCTCGGTTCCGGTAACGAGCGCCATAATGAGAATTGCTATGCCGCCGCCTGCAACTGCGAACCCGTAACCGATGGAAAGGAAGTATACGAACTTATAAAAACCAACCGCGCAAAGTATAGCGCATACGATTGCAAGAATTCCAATAAGTGACCAGGGCATATTAGTTCTCCTCCTTAAAGCTTTCTTTTATGTACTGTGCAAAACTCATATCGCCGTAAACGGTATCGCCTACCATTTCCTCGGTCATAGTCCACTTACCGAATTTAAGTACGCCATCCTTACCGGTTTTCTTCACCTTGTTGATGAATGCGAGAACATCAAAGAGAAGAGCGGGTGCGCGCTTGATAACAACAGGCTTGCCTGCAGCCTCAAAGCAAAGAGTTGCAAGCTCCTCGTATGAGTATGTCTCCTTACCGCCAACATCGTAAGTAGCCTTTTCATCGGTCATATGAAGAACGATAAACTCTGCAAAGTCCTCGGTAGAGATAACGTTTGCGTGAATCGGCTTCTTGCCAAGGAGAGTAACCTCACCCTTAAGGATCATAGGCTTGAACACCTTGATAATATCGTAGAAGTAACCGGTAGGACGGTGAATCACGTAATTAAGTCCGCTCTCTACAAGCTCCTTTTCAAACATTGCCTTTGCATGAAGCATAGGAATATGAGGTGCTTTATCAGCCTTGATAACAGAGATAAAGGTAAAGTGCTTAACGCCCGCAGCCTTTGCCTCGTTGAGAAGATTTAGGTTGCCTTGATAGTCAATTTCGTAGGGAGTTACGGTAGCCGAGCCCTTAGTAAGTCCAACAGTGGTAATAACCGCTTCACAGCCGTCACAAATACCCTTGAGCGTTTCAGGATCGGTAACGTCGATCTTTCTAAAATCATATTTCTTTTCAATTCCAAGATCGCGCTCTGCGATATCTGCAGCCACTACGTCGTGGCCGTTCTTAATCAGTTCTTTTAATACATCTGCGCCCAAATTTCCAAAGGCGCCTGCAAGTAAAACCTTCATTTTGTAAATTCTCCTTTACTTTTTATTAGCCTTTTCCTTGGCTCTTTTGTCGTTAATTATCTTCATATGTTCCTCGGTGATAAGCTCAACTCCATTTTCCTTTGCCCAGCTTACACACCCCTTGAGAACAAGAGGGAGGAATACACGCGGAACTGCGAGTACGGTTTTAAGAGCCTCATCGGTGAACTTAACCACATCGTCAACACGGTCTGCAGCATAGCGTACAGATTCGAGAGAAGCCTGACGCATCTGCAAAAGCTCCGCTCTCATACGCGTCTTTCTGTGGAACCAGAAGTTCTTGCTGTCACGGTAACCGTAGTCAACGGGAAGTCCGGGGAAATCCTTAGCTTTAACACCGTTGATAATAGCATCGGAATACTTCTTCTTCATTAAGATCTTGTCAACCTTGAGAATGAAGTGTGCGCCAAATTTACTCGTGATACCGTTGAAATCGTGATAAGGTCCCTCGTAGCCGTTAAGCTCACCAGGAAGATCCTTGTCAGCTCCGTCAAGCTCACGTACCCAAGTACACTCAATAACCTGGATTGCATCAGTCATAACCATAGGTCTTACGTCCTCGGGATTTTCTTCCTCGATCATACTCTTCTCGAGCTTGAAGTTGCACTTAGGCATCTTCTCTGAGGGCTTGTCGCCGGGCCAGGAAAGCTTCACCGCTTCCTTAAACATCTTAGGATCATCATTGATGAAGTTGAGAGCGCACTTTCCGTTTCTCAAGATGTTCTGCGCGGTGTTGGACGAATTACGGCAGCAAAGGAGCATTGCATAATAATCCTTACCTGCTACGTAATAGGGCTGAATGAGAGAGTAAGGGCCAAGGTTGGTCGTACCATCCTCACAAAGTGTGCTGATAAGCACAGTGGGCATCGGGAAGAACAATGACGTCTGATAGAAGTTATCCACGATGCGAAGGTTTTCAAAACTACTCATTTTCGTTTCTCCTTTTATTTATTATTTTATTATTGATTTCAAAACCGAATATATTTCTTCGAAGCTCTTACCCGCAACCGTCCAAGTAAGCAGGGACTCTGCAATAAATTCTCCCTTAAATGAGATATTATCCGTTGCCTCATCAAGCGCAGGTACAATTATTAGAGCTATTTGCGATCTTAAGACGGCGTGATAATCAGAATGTACGGAATTAAAGCTTCTAACCGCCTCGTCATCCGCAAAAAGATCGCTATGTATGTTAATGAAATTCAGAATGGAGACATGAATCACACGCAAAAGCTCACACGGGTCTGATTTGGATGCCGTTTTCATTTCATCAAGCGCAACCATCCAATCCTCGAGCATAAACGAAGCAATAAGCATATCCTTTGAGGAAAAATAATTATAAACAGTGCCGACTCCAAGGCCGCAAGCACCCGCAACGGATCTTATCGTGGTTTTGGCATATCCACGCTCCTTTATTTGTCGCTTTGCCTCGCAAAGCAGATGTTCTCTGACGTTCTGTATAATCTTCGGCATTCCTACTCCTTTTTATGAACGTGTTCATTTCCAAGTCAATTATATATCTTGTTTCGACAAAAGTCAAGTGCTTTTGATATTTTTTTAACAATACAAGTTACTTCTTAGTGAATTAAACGATATCTATAAAAAATAAGGACAGAGATCGCACTCGCTTTCTCTGTCCTTGCTTGCATTACTTTAAAAAGTGATAAGTTTTTTATTTTACAAACTCTGCAATTATAGCAGCGGTTTCCTTGATCTGTCTGGTGTTGGTAATGGTAGCCTCGCCGTCACCCTCCTGAAGACCGTACATACCAAATCCGGAGTGGTTAGCACCCTCGATAATGGTCGCCTCATGGCTCTTGGGAAGATTTATTCTGTTATCCTTATATGCATTAAGGTCCATGATTTTATCAAGATCGCCGTAAATGGTAGCTACCTTGAGATCCGTCGCGGATATATCCTCTTTGGAATAAGCACTGAGAAGAATAAGTCCGTCGAAGCTGTCTTGGTGAACACTAACGTACTTAGCCGCGATCTCACCGCCCTTTGCATGACCCGCCATATACCAACTCTCCACCTCGGGGAACAACTCTCTGATACCATCGGCGGCAGTCTGCTTAAGTATCGGGAGATTGTAAGGCATTTTTATCGATATTGCAACTATTCCTTCATCAGCGAAAGCACGCATAAGAGGTAAGTACGCGGTGTGTTCAACTTTTGTCTCGGGATAGAAGATAACACCCGCTACAGGATTCTCGGGAATGCAAGCAATACTTCCGTCCGGAAGAGTTTCTTCGGTAATATTATTGTCCTGCATAAATATTTCAATTGCTTCTTCATCCGCGCGGTAATAATCGTTTGTGAATACAATCAATGAAACAAATAATATTGCGAAAACAATGCAAGTACAGATAAACATGCTCTTTCTGCGCTGACGCATCATTTCTCTCATTCTGCTTTTTCTCATATGAAAAACCTCACACAGTAATATTTACCTTTCTATTTTATCATATTATTATATTTTTTTCAACATGTTTTTTCATTTTTGTTTTAAAATAAATTTTTATACGCAATATTAAATCTCATAGCTTATATTTGATCTCTTCGATTTAAATAAAAAAGATGCACGATAACAAAATTCGCACATCTTTTTGAGTAAATATGTCAATTGTACTTTACTTATTTATACTTTAATCCGTCAGAAAACGCCCTGCCAACTATTTCTCCAACAACACGGTAGGTGTGGTTTGCGGAATCGTACGTTATAGGCTTAAGCTTATCGGGATCTATTTTCCCGTCCGTCAAAAATGCTTCGTCGCAGCTTACGTTCACTATTTCACCTACCAAGCGACAGCTCTCGGGATCATAGCTTTTCACAAGACACTCGACCGCCATCGGTAATTCGAGAATGATAGGAGCATCGACAAAATCACTCTTTACGGTGTTAAGCCCGCATCGAGAAAGCTTATCCGGTACTTTATTACCACTCTCTATGCCAACGTAATCACACTCTTTGACGTAATCGGCAGTAGCCATACTCACTGTGAAAGCACCGCGCACCAAAAAGTTTTTTGTCGTTTTATGATCGGCACTCACGCAAATGGTTATCTCATTTTCCTCACTTATACCGCCCCAAGCCGCATTCATCGCATTAGGAATCCCCTGTTCATCATATGTTCCGATGATAAACACCGGCATCGGGTAGACCATAGGCTTTACACCAAAGTTTTTTCTCATTTTTTCTCCTTATTCCAAAAACCTTTCTCTGCCCCACCAATCGGGCATAAGCTCGCCGAGCTTTACCGTGGTTTTCTTTTCAAAATCGGCAAGTATTTCGATATCACAGCTTCTTTTAGAAAGTTGCATCATTAACTCTCGGCAAGCACCGCATGGCGATCCTACTCTGCCGTCGCCCATAATGCAAACAAGCTTTTCAATCTCACACTCACCGTTAGTTATCATATTTGCAATAGCATTTCTCTCGGCACACATACCGAGCGAGCAACAAGTGTCTATACAGACACCAACGTATATATTACCGCTCTTTGTCAGTATAGCCGCCGCAACTCCGCCCGCATCAACAAACGGAGATATCACTCTCCCGTTTTGTACCTTGAGTGCTTTGTTGTATAACGTATCCCAAATATTCATAGCCTGTTATCAGAGCAGATGCACAGGCAGATCATCACCAAGTCCAAAGCGAAGGAATCCGTCGGGATGAGCCTCAGTTGAAATCTTATCCTCGATATTCGTTTTTGTCTTTGATTCTGCCTTCTTGCATGCCTTTTCTATCTCCGGCTTTTTCACAGGAGGCTTTTTCTCCTTGGGTGCTGTATTCTTTTTCGGAGCTGTCTTTTTAGGCTCCGCCTTGATTGGCTCCAATACAGGCTCAGCAATCTCGCTATGTTCCATATCGGGAGCAGATGTATTCACCTTTGAATAACCGTTATTTGATACTCTCTTAAGAGCGTTCTTACCTATTGGCATATACGATTATCTCCTTTGCAAGCTTTGTGTACTCTATAGCACTGCGGCTATATCTCTTGTATGCAACGACAGGCTGACTGTTATCCTGCGCCCACTCGATCGTGGAGTCAATCCTGATATAAGTGTTGAAAAGTCGTGCCGCATCAAATTCCTTTAGAGTCTCATAGGTCTGCTTAAAATAGCTCTTACGCTCATCCGCCTTTGTGATAGCAATACCCATAACCTCAAGACGGGGGTTAAGATTCTTAACCTGTGAGATAAAGTCGAACATATTTGCAAGGCCGAAAAGTCCCCACGGGCTTGCCTCGACCGGAATAATTATAAAGTCGCTGACAGCAAGAATGTTCATGACCCAACCGCCAAGTGTAGGCGGAGCATCAATGAGAATAAAGTCATAATAACCACGTGCAATTATCGGCGAGAGGCACTTACGAAGTATGAACTCTCTTTGCCACTTGGTGAACAAATCATATTCGATTGAGCTCATAAGAGAAGATGAGGGTATGATGTCGAGATTTTCATATTTTGTTTCAGCAACAAAATATGAAAGATCCTTTTCCCCCTTCATTGCAGTATGTATATTTTTCTCATTGGTAGCAAAGCCGAGTGCCTCGTCCTCGTCAAAGAAGGACAGCGTAAGGTTAAGCTGCATATCACCGTCAATAAGTAATACACGCTTGCCCGCCTTTGCCATTGCAAGACCTACGTTTGAGCAAGTGGTGGTCTTGCCGCTTCCGCCCTTATTGTTGGCGAACGCTATAACTTTGGTTCTGCTCATTTTTCTTCTTTCTCCTTTTTCTCGTCCTCGCTCAGATAGTCGAGGAGCTTATCTATCCCCTCACCCGTCACGGCACTGAGGGGGAATATTTTTTTACAGCCTGCAAGTCTTAACCATCTCTCAACACGCTCAACGTTGGCATCCGGCTTATCAATACCGGATATTATGCCGACAACCTCTCGATTGACAAGGCTGGTAATGCAAGGCGAGAAAATTGAGTATGGCTCGTTTGCACTAAGCACGAGTCCTACAACGTCCGCCTCATACGAATAAAGTGCCAATGCTCCGCTTGTCTGTCTTAGCTCCGTGTATTCACCCGGAGTATCTATGATGGTATCCATATAATTGACGTACTGTGTTTTAAAGTATTTTATCTCCTCGCCGCGCAGAGCCTGAGTCAGAGTGGTCTTGCCTGCGGCTACCCTTCCTATCAGTATAATTTTTTTCATAGCTTAGGTTTTTGTTATCTCGCAGCAGGTGTATCCGAGCTTATTGATAACGTACTCTCTTATAGAAGCAAAAGCCGTCTCCACAGAGGATACGCTGCCCGAAATAATAAGTGTGCCGGTAAATCTGTCAACGAAGCCGATATCAGCTCCGGATGACTTTATAGCAATATCCGCCGCGATAACCGCGCTTTCTGCAGGAGAGATAGTAAGCACCCCTATTGCAGAACGACTATAATCGGTCTTTGGATCAAGTCCGAGCTTTGTGTATAGAATATCATCAGGGTTGGCAATTATATGACACAGTGTCACCTGTTTACCGGGAACCAGCTCCTGTACTATTCTCATTTTTTCTCTAAGTTCCATTTTTCCTCCGAAATATGTAAACAAAAGTTGTTGTTTAATTGTTATATCCCATTTAAATCTTCATCACAGTATTTATCCGCCGATTTGACACTTAAGCCCCGACGTCTCAGCAACCGACAACAGATGTTGCATTTTTTCCTTTGCGGGAGGCTCTATTTGTGGGAGTGTATAAACCCTGCCGAGTCCCGCGTATTTATCTGTACCAAGTCTGTGATAAGGTAAAAGATGATATTCCTCAACATTCTTAAGCTTTCTTGCAAAGTCTGCAATCGCTTTTATATCCATGTCACTGTCATTAAAAGTCGGAATTACGGGAGTTCTGATTATCAACTCTACACCACTTTCGGCAATCAGCTTTGCGTTTTCGAGTATACGCTCATTTGAAGCTCCTGTGTACTCCTTGTGCTTATCGCTATCCATATGCTTAATATCCATAAGGTAAAGATCAAGATACGGAAGCAGCTTTTCTATATCCGAAAACGGTGCATTTGCACTTGACTCTATCGCTGTATGAAGTCCCACTTCCTTACACGCACGGAGCAATTCGGCTGCAAAGTCCGCCTGCGCGAGCACCTCGCCACCCGAAAGCGTCACACCACCGCCGGAGCGTCTGTAATACGGCAGATCAGCAAGGATCTCGGGCATAATATCCGCAACCGTCACATCACGTCCAACCGTCTTTTCCTTGCCGCCCTCGATAAGAGTCTCTATCTCATATCTCTGCGACTCCGGATTACAACACCAAGCACATCTCATATAGCAGCCCTTGAAGAACACTATCGTCCTTATACCCGGCCCATCGTGGATCGAAAAGCGTTGTATATTGAAGATCCTTCCCTTTCTTTCCATATTTTTACCTCGAACATTTTTTCTTAATATAACATTCACCGCGCATTTTTTCACTGGTTTGGCAACGATATTTTGATGAAGTTTTTGTCTTCTTCGACCCGAAGCAATAGCTACCTATTGCAAGTTTTCCGAAAAACGAAAATACGCAAATCCTCGATATGAAGATTTTTATAACCCTTATCCTCTTCAACCCGTACCTTGGTAGTATTAGTCGTACAAATTTTTAGATAGATTTGTCGTTCTTGAGGCCGAAGCAATAGTTACCTATTGCGAGTTCGCCGAAAAACGGCGAATATATCAAAAATTTGATAGACTAAAAGCCTTGCTCGGTGCGGTTGATAATATCATCCTGTAAGGACTTTGATAAAGTGGTGAACAAAGCACTGTAGCCTGCCACTCTTACTACAAGAGTCTTGTATTTATCGGGATGTGCCTGAGCATCAAGGAGAGTTTCCTTTGTTACTACGTTGAACTGTACGTGCATACCCTTTTGATCAAAGTAGGATCGAATGAGTGCAACAAACTTGCTAAGCCCCTTCATACCTTCAAGGGCCGAGGGATGGAACTTCTGGTTAAGAAGCGTACCGTTGGAGGCTACGCATTGCTCAAGCTTGGCGACCGAGTTTGCCGTCGCAGTAGGGCCTTTGACATCTCTGCCGGATGCCGGGCCAATGCCGTCAGCAAGGGGCGTGTAAGCTAAACGGCCATCGGGAGTCGCTCCCGTAGTTCCGCCGAGAGGTACATTGGCAGATACAGGATAAAGTCCTGCCTGGAAGATTCCGCCACGAACGTTCTTGTACTTTTCTACCTCTTTTGTATAGGTGTTTGCAACATCACGTGCAAACATATCAACTTCATATATATCGTTACCATACTTTGGGCAAGTCTCGTCGATTAGTCTTTTTATCTCCTTGTATCTCGCTTTTGTAGCATCGTCTATAGCAGATGCTGTAGTAACCTCTCTGTATATAGTCTCAATAGCCGAGGGGGTAATCTCTATCCCCTGTTTTGCAAGCTCGATAGCAACCTCTGCGGTGAGTCTTTCTGCCGCTGCACCCTGAATACCGTAACCGAAATTCGCCTTAAGTGCCTCGCGGAACTCTGCCATTGTAACCTTTTTCTCATCGAAAACAAGCTGCTTCACCGCGATAAGACCATCGGTATTGTTTGCAATACCAAAGCCCTGCGGACCTGTAAAGTTGTACACGGCTCCGCCCTCTTGGAGAGATTTGCCTCTTCCGATGCAGTCATCTACCATACAGGACTGGAACGGAAGCGGACAACGTTTTGCGTGTGCGGAGTCGATCGCATTATTTGCGTTTACAAGCAACTTTATCATATAGCTCTGCTGAGCCTTATACGCATTATAGAATTCCTCGAAGGTGGTCATTTTAGCCACGTCACCCGTCTCAGGACCTATCTTTTTGCCCTTGTCCATACCATTTGAGAAGGCAAGTTCCAAGGGACGGCACATATTGAAGAATGCCGCATCATGCCAACCATCGGTCTTTCCGCCCTTCTGAGGCTCAACGCAACCGATAATACAGTAGTCACGCGCATCCTCAAGAGTGAGACCGCGAGCCATTATCGAAGGAATAATTATCTCGTCATTGTAATAAGCGGGCAGACCCGTGCCGAGTCTTGTCAATGATGCCGCCTTAATAAGCAGATCCTCGGGTGAGCCGTTCCACACTCTTATGGATATGGAGGGCTGAGGAAGCGGTACGTGTATAGCCGCCTCAATACACATATAGGACAGGTCATTTGTCGAGTCCATACCATGCTCGTCCTGACCGCCAACAATAAGGTTTTGGAACATACCGTAGCCTGCAAATCCGTCTGCAGAAACGGCGTCACGAACCTTGTTTATATCGTTAAACTTAACCCAGATACAATCAAGAAGCTCTTGCGCTTGTTCTCTTGTGATTACACCTTTATCAATATCAGCCTTGTAATAAGGATACATATATCGGTCAAAGCGTCCGGGAGAAATGGAGTGTCCGCTCGACTCGATCTGAAGAAGCAACTGAACAAACCAGAAGGACTGGCAAGCCTCGTGGAAGGTAGTTGCGCCGAACTCCGGAACACGCGCGCAGTTTTTAGCTATTACTTCAAGCTCGCGCTTTCTATCGGGATTCTTCTCTTTGCCTGCAAGCTCTCGGGCAAGTCTTGAATATCTTCTTGCATGCTCTATAACCGCTTCACAGCTCTCAATTACTGCCTCAAGGAAGTTTGCTCTCTGTACGTACTCGGCATCGGCAAAATCAAGCTTATCAAGTGCCGCGTTTGCCTCGGCTATAATTCCGCGATATCCAATCTTCAATACCTTATCGTACTGAACACACACGTGACCGATTCCGTTGTAGAAATAGTTTCCGGGGGTAAAGACGTTGTGCTCGGTGAACGCCGCATAAGCCTCGGGGGCCATATTTGCCTTTGCAAGATCCGAACAGGTCTTTCCTTTCCACCAGGGGTAAATAGCACGAAGTTCAGCCTTGGTTTTTTCGCTTATGTAGAATGGATCCGCCGCACGGGTGGATACCGTGTCAAGTTCTGCCTCGAGCCACTCATATGAATACTCGGGGAACACCTGACATCCTCTGGGTGCAACTGTAGCACTTCCGACAATGAGCTCACCCTCTCTTATAACTATGGGAAGGTTCTCAAGGATGTGAGCAAATGCCGCACTTCTACGCTTTATAATAGGCAGATTTTCGGTCTGCTTATAGCTCTCTGTAACAAGAATTCCGCGCGCGGATTCTATCTCGGGCATCTTCTCGTAAAGAGTATTCACGAGCTTACCGATTCTCGCGCTTTTTTCAATTACAAACTTAATGTTTTCCATCTTAAGCTCTCCTTACATCTGATTCCAGAGTTCCTCGTGGGGTGCGGCAATCACCGAGTAGGATGAAAGCATCGCATTCTCCTTTGCATAATCAGCTCCCGCTTCTATTGCCGCAGTAACGTCACCTATCTCACCTGTGACCATTAGTATTCCCTTTCCGCCCATGCCTCTCGATACACGCAGATCGTAAATCTCAACTCTCGCAGTCTTGACAGCGATGTCAGCCGCCTTGATCGCGCTCGCCGCAGAGTAGGTCTCGAGTAGACCGAGAGAGCCTGAGCGCTCTGCCGCGTGAGTACCGAAGAGAGCCGAGATAACCTGCTCTTCTATCCTACCGATAATCGACGAGTCTATCACAAAGCCCTCAAATTTCGAAGATACGTGACCTACTGCCGCCGTAACGTTGGATATAGAGCCGGTCAATATTATCTCATACTTACCGGGACATGAGGGATGGCTTGACACCATCTCAACGCCGGCACTCTTAAGTGCCGCATCCGCCGCTTCAACGCCTTTAGGTATGCTTTTCAGTTCTATTACACCTATTGCTTTATACATTCTATACTACCCTATCAATGATTATTTTCTTATCCGTAACCGTAACTCTGCCATGCAGTGATGCGTGCTGAGGTATTGAAAGTCCGGCAGATGCCGATGCAACAATATCTCCAACTTGAACAATCGCTCCATCCTTTACCGACGGTACACTCGGAATGCCTATGTATTTTCCAAGAGCAAGCTCGACTCTGTCAAAGTCACGTATCTCACCGCCCCAGATGGCAACGCGATCGAATCTGTCAATACCGAGATCTCTCGCCCATCTTCTCGACGGAATCATTCTGTAATCTCTTTCTTCCTTCGGCATCACGTCTTCATCCGCTACGTAACGCATCTTATTTTTAGCAAGCAATTCCTTGTAATTATTTATCACGGCCTTGGGGGAAATGCCTTGACTGCAGGCCAAGCTTTCGCAAATTCCGCATCCACAGCACAGTGTCGCACTGAGGACCATCTTAGGCATTGCTACTACCGCGCCCATTGCTGTACGCACCATTTTGTGCGGTTCAAGCGGATATCCGAGGAGCGCACGAGGGCATAGGTCTGTACATCTCGTACATTGACAACAAGCCGTTTCCGCTCTGGTTACCGCCATCTTTTTATTTATCAGCTTTGACTCTACCGCACGGGTATTCCTTGGGAGAACGAGTAACGCCTTGGTGGTCTTACCAACCTCAGCTATATTATGATTAATTATTTTGCCCATAGAAGGACCGCCGTCAATAACTGCGTGATCCTCATCAACCTCAATACCAAGTCTTTTAAAGAGGTCAGCCACAGGAGTTCCTATCGGAACACGCACGACGCGCGGTTCTTTCACGTCACCGCCGACGGTGAGCCATTTCATAGTGACAGGCTCAAAGTATTTAACTGCTCTGCCGAGATTATACATAGTCTCGACGTTGTAAACAAGGACGCCCTTAGAAATAGGAAGACTTCCGGGCCTTACAAGTCTGCCCGTTGCCTGATAAATCAAACTGATCTCGTCGCCTATCGGATATACGTTTGCCATAACTTTTACTGAAATTTTGCCGCCAAGAGAATCACCTTCCAAAAGCGAAAGTCTTTTCGCAGTATGCTCCTTAACACAAAACAACGCTCTCTTTATTCCAAGACTCCATATGACCGACTGAACTCCCGCAAGTATCAATGGAAGCTCGCGCTTCATCAATATGTAATCGGTGTACAGTAAAGGCTCACATTCCGAGCCGTTTATAATTAGCGTGTCTGCGCCCTCTGCCAGCTTGGCGTAAGACGGGAAACCCGCGCCGCCGTCACCTACGAGGCCTGCATCCTTCATTACCTGTTTTAATTCGTGCATCGCTACCTCCTTTCTTAGGATTTTGCGCGGTAGAACACCGCAAAAACCTTACACGGTATGGGACCAATGTTTAATCTGTTGGCTAAATTATTAAAATTGGTTTATTTCGGGCGAGGGGATTTTGAGATAGATTTGTCGTTCTTCTGCCCGAAGCAATAGAAAACTATTGCGAGCTTGGTAGAAAACGGCAAATGTAGCCAAAATACACCGATCCGAAATTAGTCAACGATGCCGACGATTACCGCATCCGCCGGTGCAGACGTATTGCGAAGCGCAAGTCTTGCCGATGATCCGGTGGTAATAAGCACGGTTTCTCCGATACCTGCACCAACTGAGTCGATAGCAACGATGTATTCGTCTGTGAGGTTGCCGTTTTTAAGAATCTGAACCTCCATAAATTTGCTTCCTACAAGAGATTCCTGTTTTCTTGTAGAAACAATGTGTCCTCTGATAATTCCTCTTAACATATCATTTACGCCTTTCTGTTTTGTGGCTTTATTTAACCATTTTTACCTTTGCGCCGTTACCAATGCCTGCAGCATTTGCATCATCTGTATCAACGTGCATCTCGAGTCTGAAATCCTTATGAACTCTTACCTGAACGTCAAACCATCTTGTACGTCTCTTACCTTCAACGTCGATGGTTACGTAGTCACAATCCTTAACGCCAAACCTTTCCGCATCACTCGGTGACATATGTATGTGTCTGTTAGCGATGATACAGCCTTCCTTAAGCTCCACAACACCCTTTGGTCCTACTATGATTATAGGAGCCGAACCCGCAATATTACCTGACTCTCTGACGGGAGGCTTTACCTTTAGAGTAAATGAATCGGTTGCGGATATTTCCACCTGCGATTTGCCTCTGACAGGCCCAAGTACTCTTACGCCCTCTATCGGACGAAGCGACGGACCTATAATGGTAAGGGTTTCTTTGCAGGCATACTGACCCGTCTGTGAAAGATCCTTAAAGGGAGTAAGCTGATATCCCTTACCAAAGAGAGTCTCAACGTCTGCCGCCGAGAGGTGAATGTGTCTGTTGGACACTCCAACGGGAATCTCTGTACCTTGGCAATTTTCTCGGCTCTTACATATCACACAGCCGTCCTTACAGTTGTCCTTTTTTTCTTCCTTTTCAATATTTTCAATAACCTTTTTCACTATATCGGCTATCTGACTTGATAAAATGTCGTCCATAGGGATTATCCTTTCATTTTTATCACTCTTTTTGTACTGCGATAATGCTCGAAAATGCCATAAAACTCTACACGGTCGGGCACTATCGCAGTACCCAAAGGGGCAGATCTGCCCCTTTGGAGACCGAGCGTCAACCTACTAATAACTTTCTTACAAAGAAAATTACTTGATAGAAGGAAGAAGCTTCTCAACGTCCTGATGAGGTCTGGGAATAACGTGAGTTGCGATAACTTCACCAAGAGAGTGAGCAGCAGCAGAGCCTGCCTCAACAGCAGCCTTAACAGCGCCAACGTCACCGCGAACCATAACGCTTACGAGTCCGCTGCCGATCTTCTCAGAGCCAACAAGTACAACGTTAGCAGCCTTAACCATAGCATCAGCCGCCTCAATAGCAGCTACGAGACCTCTGGTCTCAACCATTCCAAGTGCTTCCATTTTTTAATCCTCCTGTTAGATTTTTTAAATAATAAATTTTCGAAAATATATATTCTAAGACGCTTGTCTTAAAACCTTATTTATCGGGGAGAGTAGGTGAAAACCTCTCTCACAGAGTTAACCCGTCGTTAAGAATCTCATAACGTCGGGGTGCGGGCGGGCGATCACCTCGCAACACTTTACCTTTCCGACTTCAGCTGCAGCAGCCGCTCCTGCCTCAATGGCAGCCTTAACCGCGGAAACCTCGCCTTCGACGACAACCGTTACCAGTCTGCCGCCAAGGCGCTTTTCCACGTGGATAAGTTTTACGTCGGCCGCTTTTACCATAGCGTCAAGTCCTGTGATTGCGGCAACCATTGCCTGCACTTCCAAGAGCGCTATAGCCTTCATATCATCAAGTCCTTTAAAATTACTTGATAACGGGAAGAAGCTTTTCAACGTCAGTGTGAGGTCTGGGAATTACGTGAGTCGCAATAACCTCGCCAAGAGAGTGAGCAGCAGCAGAGCCTGCCTCAACAGCAGCCTTAACAGCTCCTACGTCACCGCGTACCATAACACTGACAAGACCGCTACCGATCTTTTCACTACCGATAAGAACTACGTTTGCAGCCTTAACCATAGCATCAGCTGCCTCAATAGCAGCTACGAGACCTCTGGTCTCTACCATTCCGAGTGCTTCCATCATTTTTGATATCTCCTTTATAAAATTTTGTTTTATCTCAATTTATCTTTGCCGAGTGCGGACAGATGCGCAAACCACTCAATATCCTCACTCTGTCTTGCAATTATCTTGTGACAGATATAAAGATCTCGTGCATCAGCTTCTCTCTTGCCTGCCATAACGGCTGCCTCAACAGCGGCGGCAGATCCCTCAACCTTGATGGCCATAACGAGGGGTACTCTTGCCGAATCACCTGCCGCAGGCTTGTTCTTGTCTATAGCGACAACCTTAACGTCTGCCGCCTTTGCCATTGCATCAGCGCATACTATAGCCGTTGCAAAGCCAAAAACTTCAATCATTCCGAGTGCCATATCAACACCCCTTAATCAGCAACGTAGCAAATCTTGATACCCTGCTGGGAAACGTTCATCTCCATAGCCTCGTTGAGCTTGTCAAGAGGATAGGAGTGAGTGATAAGCTCCTTGATCGGAATCTTCATCTCTCTTGCCTGACGAAGGAATGCCATAGTGGTGGGATAATCGTCAGCACTATAATCCCAAGATCCGACGATGGAGATTTCCTTGTTACACATAGCAAAGTGGGGGTTAACCGTGTACTCGCCATTGTTTACGAAGAAGCCCATCTCACACATACCACCGCCACGGCGGATGTACTCATAGATATCCTTTGCAGCCATGGGTGCGCCCGTGCACTGGAAAGCGAAATCTACGCCCACACCGTTTGCAACGCCCTTAACGATAGCAACTCTCTCTTCAAGAGAGGTGATCTCCTTAAAGCTGATGACAGTCTTTGCGCCAAGCTTCTTTGCCATCTCAAGTCTCTTTGGAGTACCGTCGATCGCTACGATGTGGTTAACACCTGCGGCGCGGAGAACGGATATCATAACAAGTCCAACAGGACCAAGTCCCTGAACAAGAACCTTAGAGTTGAAGTTAATAAGACCGGTAGTATTTGCTCTCTTAAGTGCGTGTACACATACACATGCAAGCTCAAGAAGCATTCTTTCCTGAAGGTCAAGATCATTTACTACGAAATATGTAGAGCCCTTGCCTCTGATAAGAAGGTGGGATGCAAACCAACCGGTAAAAGGATTAGCATCACTGTGAGGTATAAGACCGAACACGCCCTGCTTGTCGCAAAGGTTGGTGTTGGCAGGCTGATTACGGCATACAAAACACTCGCCGCAGCTGATAACGGAAGTAACGATCTTGTCGCCAACCTTAATGGGCTTGCCCGCAGTATCTGTCTTTACGTTCTTACCAAGAGCAATGATCTCACCCGTTCCCTCGTGGCCGAGAGTTACGGGGATAAGTCCGAAGGGATCACCCTTCCACTCGTGAACGTCTGTTCCGCAAACACCGCATCCTTCAACCTTTACAAGAATATCGTCGTCCTGGAGTGCGGGAATCGGGAATTCCTTA
The DNA here is from genome assembly GCA_045634385.1 of Eubacteriales bacterium. Lineage (GTDB taxonomy): Bacteria > Bacillota > Clostridia > Oscillospirales > CAG-272 > UBA1740. Next base: position 74,066 of record JAZRAE010000093.1, read on the forward strand.
ACTTCGATTTTCTTTTGAGCGGTGAGCATAGCAACCTTAGCGGTCTTAGGAACGCCCGCAGAAGCCGCCGAGGTAGGAAGATTCTCTCCGAGAATTCTTCTCACTATTGCTTCCACCTGTGAAGAAGTAATATTCATTTTATTTACCTTTCCCAACAACTAAACCACAAATCGGAATTATGTAATCTTTAGTTGTCGTTTTTCGTCTTTAGATTATTCTGAAGCTTTCCGAGAGAACGCAACGGCGATATCTTGTAAAGCTTCTTGCGCTTGTGATACCCTCACCGGTAGGCCCTGCAATGGTGAAGGTGGTGTGTCCCTCTCCGCCAAAGCCAATACCTGCATAGGAAGGCGCGTTCTTTACGAATATTGTTGTCTCAACAGCTCTTGCAAAGCGTGTCAAGTGATCAATGTTCTTTGAGTGCATATGAGCAGTATGACGATTGCCATGCTCTGCCTTTACAGCGAGGTCAATTGCCTCGTCAATATTTTTAACTCTTACGATGGGGAGTATGGGCATCATAAGCTCTTCCTGAACAAAGGGGTGCTCAAACTCGGTCTCGCAGATAATACAGCGCACCTCGTCGCCTACGTTTATACCAATCTTAGCAAGAAGCACCTTGGCATCACGTCCGACACACTCACGGCTGACGACCTTTGAAATAACTCCGGTCTTAGGATTTTTCTTTTCCTCAAGAACAACATTAACAAGTCTATCTGCGGTTGCCTTATCAATCTTGTAAGCACCGTTTGCGATCATAGAGTCAATGAGCTCGTCTGCAATATTTGCGAAAGCGAACACCTCTTTTTCCGCAATACAAGGAAGGTTATTATCAAAGGTGCATCCGTCAATAATGTCCTTGCCTGCCTTTCTTATGTCTGCGGTATCGTCAACGATAACAGGGGGATTTCCTGCTCCGGCGCCAATCGCCTTCTTACCCGAAGAAAGCACGCTTTTTACAACTCCGGGGCCACCCGTGCAAACTAAAAGCTTTATATTCGGATGCTTGTACATAATATCGGCAGTATCAAGTGTAGGCTTCGCTACCGATGCAACAAGCACCTTCGGGCCGCCTGCTTGAAGGCTTGCGCGGTTGATAAGATCTACCGCATAGTTGGATGTAGCAATCGCACCGGGGTGAGGATTGAACACAACGCCGTTTCCTGCCGCGATCATACCGATACTGTTACAAATAACCGTTTCGGAGGGATTGGTAGAGGGCGTGATGCTTCCTACAACACCAAAGGGTGCCATCTCGGTAAGTGTCAGACCGTAGTCGCCCGTCTTCGCGCTCGATACGATATCCGCGGTGCCGGGAGTTTTGTCTGCGACAAGCGTATGCTTCGCAATCTTGTGCGCCACTCTGCCCATCTTGGTCTCGGCAACGCCTATCTCTGCCATAATGGGAGCTTCACGTCTTGTGAGGTCGCGGATAACAGCAATGATCTTCTCACGTTCTTCAAGCGACATCGCGCGAATAGCCTTGTAGCCCTGAGTTGCGGCATCTATCGCATCGTTCATATCCGAATAAACACCAACGAACTTTCTTCCTGCATATCCCGTAGCATCCCAGGTTTTGGGCGCGCCGGACACGGAATCCGACTTTAGATTCTTAAGAACCGAGGCAACGACCTTTTCTATGTCCGCCTCTGTCCAATTAGTAGCCATTTTTAATTCTCCTTTCTTTAGATTTTAGAGTGGAGAATTATTTGCCGAGAGCCTCAAGAACCTTGCGAGTAATTGTCGCAACAAGCTCTTCATTTGCGGTTGCGGGCTCTTCATCATACTCAATGCCGGGGTGACGGCCGGGGAGATTCATCTTCTTACGAAGCTCCATAAGCTTAACGAGCTGATCGTTGGGAATCTCGTGAACTGCGCCAAGCTCCATAGCATACTTACAGATCTTTGCGTTGAACTCTACTTCCTCCATAACAAAGCGAGCCTTGTTAAGGTTGCAGCCTACGGTAAGTGCACCGTGGTTCTGAAGAAGGAATGCATCGTGGTTCTGGATGTAAGGAAGAAGAGAATCGGGAATTTCCATAGTAGAGGGAGTACCGTACTCACAGGTAGGAACGCTACCAATGGTAAGAACCGCCTCGGGAAGAATGTACTGGTCAAGGTCGATGCCTGCGATGGTGAAAGCTGTAGCTACAGGGGGATGAGCGTGAACAACAGCGTTTACATCACTTCTCTCCTGATAAACTCTCATATGCATCTTGATCTCGGACGAGGGATTAAGCTTGCCCTCAAGCTTGTTACCGTTCTTGTCTACCTTGATGATCATATCGGGAGTAAGGTCTCTCTTAGATACACCGGTAGGAGTGCAGTAGTACTCATTTTCGCCAACCTTAACGGAGATGTTACCGTCGTTTGCCGCTACGAAGCCAAGCTCGTACATAATATGACCGACTTCGCAGATCTCTTTCTTAATCTCGTAAACAGATTTCATTTTTCTTTCCTTTCGGTATATATAACTTTATTTTGATTACTTGGTTGCAAGTGCAAGTGTATCAAGAGCGATCATATATTCCTCGTTGGTAGGAATAACAAAGGTTCTTACCTTTGCACCGGGAGCGGTGATCTCAACGGTCTCACCGCGAGGACAGGTCATATTAAGCTCCTCGTCGATCTTAACACCGAGATAGGACATATCACGGCAAACGTTCTGACGAAGTTCTCTGTCGTTCTCACCGATACCTGCGGTGAATACGAGTGCATCAACGCCGTTCATCTCTGCTACGTAAGAGCCGATGATCTTCTTGATGTTGTGAGTGAGTATATCGAGCGCAAGAATCGCTCTCTTGTTACCCGAGCTTGCAGCTGCAGCGATATCTCTGCAGTCGCTGGATACACCGGATACGCCAAGGAGTCCGGACTTGGAGTTAAGGAGCTTCTCAACCTCTTCAGCTGTAAGTCCTTCCTTCTTCATAATATAGGGTGCAACGGTAGGATCAAGAGAACCGCATCTTGTACCCATGGGCACACCGTCGTTGGGAGTGAAGCCCATAGAGGTGTCGATTGCCTTGCCGTTCACGGTAGCGGTAATGGATGAGCCGTTACCAAGGTGGCAGGTAATGATCTTTGCATCCTTGTTGCCGATAAGCTTAGCAGCCTCTGCACAAACGAATCTGTGAGATGTGCCGTGGAAGCCGTAACGGCGGATCTTGTACTTTTCATAAAGCTCGTAAGGGATTGGATAAACAAACGCCTTCTCCTCCATAGAAGAATAGTAAGAGGTGTCAAATACGCCAACGTGTACAACATTGGGCATAACTGCTTTACAACCCTTGAAGCCGCTGATTGCAGGCGGGCCGTGGAGGGGGTTGATCTCAACGATGCTCTCAAGATACTTGAGCTTCTCGTCATCGAGGATAGAGGACTGACGGATCTCGCCGCCGTGTGCAAATCTGTGACCTACTGCGCCAATCTCGTCTGCGCTTGCAACTACGCCAAGCTCCGCATCGGTAAGAAGCGAGAGTACAAGCTCGATTGCTGCCTTGTGGTCCTTAAGCTCGGTTTCCTTGGAATAGTCTTCCTTGCCGGGACGCTTGTGAGTGATTTTGCCGTCAATGCCGATTCTTTCGCAAAGACCCTTTGCAAGCACCTCACCGGTCTCCATATCAAAGAGCTGATACTTGAGTGAGGATGAACCTGCGTTTACAACTAAAACTTTCATTTTTGTTTCTCCTTGTGTATATAAATTATTATTTTTGTTTTCGCTGTTGGTTAATGAGTTCTGTTATTGGAGTTGAGCGGGAGAATAAATTGTACGTAAGACAAGGCGAAAATCCGAAGTAATATGAGTATATTACGAGAATTTTTGCCGCAGTATTACGGGGAATTTATCTTCCGATCAGTCTGCAATTCGCTTCGCCTTAAGCTCCGCTTCCTCCTTTCCTACCGCCTGTGCTCTGTCCGCATTTTCGTAGACGAGCTTGTAGCACAGCGCATCGATAACGACGAGCCTTGCCAGGTGGGAGTTGAGGCCGAGGCTCGAGTGTCTCGTTTCCTCGGTGTCGGTAAGAAGTACGATCTCAGAGAGTCTTGCAATGGGTGAACGCTCACGCGAGGTTATCGCTATCGTGCGTGCACCGCGCGATTTTGCCACCTTCATCGACTCGACAATATCCTTGGATGCGCCCGACTGCGAGATACCTATCACGACGTCTCCCGTCTTTAGCCTCGAAACCGCAATTGCCTGCATATGCGTATCTGCATACGCCACGGAGTTGTACCCCGCACGGAGCAACTTGTTACTCGCATCCTCGGCTACCTGAGCCGAAGCGCCAAGTCCAATCAGAACTACCCTGCCCGCACCCGCTATCGCATTGACAGCAGCCGTCATAGCCTCGGGTGACAAGGTCTTCTTAGTCCTCTCGAGCGACATGTAAGCATCGTTACATACCTTCTCAAAGATGCTGAAGCAATCGTCCTCCGCCGTAATAATGGGAGCAATGACCTTTTTGTCATGCTCTCTGGCAAGTGCGATCTTCAGATCCTGATATCCCGAGCATCCAAGCCTCTTGGAGAATCGGACTATCGTTGCCTCGCTGCTTTCACACATGGAGGCAAGATCGGAAATGGAGTACGGAAGTATCTCTCCGGAATGAGAGAATAACCAATCAGCGACTCGCTTCTCAGACTTTCCCATATCATTGTATAGGAGCTGTGCCTGAAGTAAAGTCCTGTTCAATTTCTTGCCTCCTTTCGTGTTTTTTGCCGTTTTGAAAATAATTTTCATTTTTTCGCACTTTATGTGAGGTTTACACACGATTTATGAAAATTATCTCCAAATAAAGTGAAAAATACTTTCACAAACTCGATTTTAGCACAGTTTTACCCCTTTGTCAATACATTTTTTCGAATATTTTTGTTGAAAAACACACGCTTAAATATTTTAAATATTTTGTACAAACCGATGAAATTTTCTCATTTTTTGAAAATTATTTTCATTTTTCGGCATTTTTAGTGTTTTTTTATGAAAATTTGAAATTTTCTTTCATTTACAGTTTGTTCATATTTTAACACAAAAAAAGAAAGAGGAACGAAGTTCTTCATCTCGTTCCTCATTTTTTACATTGTCTGTCCGCCCTCACGTCCACTTGGCGGACATATCGCATTTGCGGAGCAAATATATCGATATCTCGCACCGCGAGATAATATCGCGTTATCGTAGATAACATATCGCTTTGCCGAAGGCAAATATCTCGCGCCTTATCCTTCCAAAAGCTCCAAGAGCGCTTCCTTATTTCTATATCCAACCGCCTTATCAGCAACCTCGCCGTCACGAAGCACGAACAGTGCAGGAATCGACATGATATTAAACTCTCTTGCAAGCTCGGGCTCCTCGTCAACGTTTACCTTTGCGATAACGTACTCGGGATGCTCCTCGGCAATCTCCTCAAGAATAGGCGCAACCATTTTACACGGGCCGCACCACGTAGCATAGAAGTCTACCAAAACGGGCTTTTCGCTCTTTATAACTTTCTCATCAAATTCTGCTTTTCCAATATGAAGTACTGACATTTTATTATTCCTTTCTCTTTCTATATTACTGCTTACGATTTATGCTTATAGTATAACATACAGTGGCAAAATCCCTCAAACTCGGGATCTGCGATCTGATCTCTGAACTCCTTGCAGATACACTTATTATCCTCGGTTTTCTCAAAACGGCAAGGGCAATATCCCCCGCGCTCCTTGAGTCCCTGCTTTACTGTTGCTACAATATCCTTGTCTTCGTTAAGGGTGATTCTCGGTTTCATAACCTTCTCCTTTCGTTTTGTGTCTTTATTATATCACACTTTTTTGGGGTTTGTATGTAACAAAGTCACAAAAGAAATATTTTTTACGGCTTGCAAAAGCTCTCTATATTTGTTACAATATATCTATCTTACTACATAGGAGAAAAAATATGAAATTATTAGTAATTATTGCAGTAATTATTTCGGGACTGTATCAGCTTATGCTGAATATCGTACAGTACCGATCCGCAAACAACGAAACACCGGAGAACCTCAAAGACGTGTACGACTCGGAGACCTACGAGAGATGGAAGAAGTACAGCGCGGAAAAGACAAGACTCTCAATAACCTCGGGTATCCTGTCCTGCGCGGTTAGCATACTTCTGCTTGCGACAAACGTGTACGCCGTTTTTGCCTCTCTTTTCCCACGCGGATGGTTCATAGAGCTTTTCTCGGTAATACTTCTTGAAAGTGTGATCGGCACGATAATCTCCACCGCATTCAGCTACATAGGTACTATGGTAATTGAGGAAAAGTACGGCTTCAATCGTTCGACCATCAAAACCTTTATTATAGATAAAGTACGCGGATTTATAATAGAGCTCGGACTTTCGCTCGGTATCGTGGTATTGCTCCGTGCAGTACACGTTTGGCTCGGAGATTGGATGATACTGCTCTTTGCGGTGGCGATTTTCCTCTTGACTCTCGCCATTTCCTTCCTCTATCCTATCCTCAGCCGCATTGGCAATAAGTTCACTCCCCTTGAAGACGGAGAGCTGAAAGACCGACTTATGGGCCTTTTAACCGAACACGGGTATACGGTAAAGGCTATCGAGGTTATGGACGCATCACGCAGAACCACAAAACTAAACGCCTACTTCACCGGCTTTGGCAAGCTTAAAACCATAGTCCTCTATGATAATCTCGTCAACTCCATGACCACCGATGAGATATGTGCCGTCTTTGCCCACGAGCTCGGACACGGTCTGAATCGCGACGTATTAAAGAGTCAGATATTGAACTTTGGCAACCTGCTTATTATGTCGCTTGTGGTTTGGGGGGCAGTAAGCACACCGTCGCTTTATGAAGCGTTCGGCTTCGGCGCGGTCAACTACGGTTTTGCCTACCTGCTCCTGTCCGCCGGACTCGGCCTCATCCAACCCCTCACGGCGCTTGTTATCAACGCGCGTAGCCGCAAGGCAGAGTACCGCGCAGATAAGCAGGCAGTCAAGGAAGGCTACGGCGAACCTATGATATCCGCGCTTAAGAAGCTCGCCCGCGAGAACTTCGCACACCTCTCCCCCTCCCCCATCAACGTCATGCTCGAGTATAGCCATCCCCCGCTCGGCGAAAGAATCAAAGCTATCGAGGATGAGATAAATGGGTGATGCGTAAGGTAATTTTTATACGCTCTGCATTTTTATGGCGGACAGCAAAAACTGTCCGCCATTTTAATTTGTAGGGATATGCGCCCACATTACACAAATCTTATTTTTCCGAATACAGCTCATCATAATACCAACAAACCGGATTCTTGTAAATATATTCCATATGTTTTTCATAATCTTCTCGATTACGAATAATATGGTCATTAAAACGGGCCTGCCAAATATTTTCACCATATTCTTTGTTGCAAAACCGTTTAAACGTTGACACGAATTTTGAACACGTATTGTTCGATCTCACAACATTCGTAGGGACAGGCGTCCCCGACTGTCCGCCCTCCGTATCGTTACACATCAGCACCGTAGGGACAGGCGTCCCCGACTGTCCGCCCTCCGTATCGTTACATCTCAGCACCGTAGGGACAGGCGTCCCCGACTGTCCGCTCTCCGTATCGTTCATCGTTTTTACCCATAATAACATATGAATATGATTGGGCATAATCACGTAAT
>JAZRAE010000094.1:0-5239 GCA_045634385.1 Eubacteriales bacterium
GTACTTCTGTTATTATTACGGCGAAGATAATCAGCTGAGTCAGTATAATATAGGCAACAACTACGTTCAAGGCGGACTTGCATTCACATATGATAACCTATATAGATTAAGTGAAAAGAGCTTTGTTCTTGAGTCTTTTGATGTATCTTACTCGTATACATATAGGGATAAGGATGAGTATACTTCGGGATATATTAAAAGTGTAACAACCGTTATAAACGATACTATAGCAAAATACAATGCATATGGGTATAACTCCGAAGGAAATATAACGAGCATAAGTTATCCTGACGGAAGCTACGTAAATTATACGTATGATAAGCTTGGTCAGCTCACGATGGAAACTAACGGTACCAACACCTACAGATACAACTATGATAACGCAGGCAATATTGTTTCCATTGAACTTTCAAGATCAACTTCGGGCGGTCAGATTATACGCGCATTACCGTTGTTCCCGACCTTGACTACAGCCACTATGGGCTACACCGACTCAGAGTGGGGCGACTTACTCACAAGCTACAACGGAACTACCATAACCTATGATGAGATAGGTAATCCGCTTAGTTACTACAACGGTTCGTCATATACATTTGGGTGGCAAGGCAGACGGTTAGTCAGTGCTGTTAAAGGCTCAAATACTATGTCCTTCACATACAATGATGAAGGTATAAGGACGAGCAAGACGGTTAACGGTGTGACGACTAATTACTACTACCAAGGCTCGCTTTTATACGCGGAAGAAACAAATTCGCAAATAATTGTTTACTTCTATGACGAAAACGGCGCACCTGTCGGCTTTATGTACCGAGGCGCGGATTACGGTGAAAACGTCTGGGATGTATATGCTTACGAGAAGAATATACAAGGTGATGTGGTTGCTGTATATGATGCTGCCACCGGTACAAAGCTTATATCTTATACATATAACGCATGGGGTAAAATAACAACATCTTACTCAAACGGTGGCGCGAGTACAACAGCAATAAAGAATCCGTATAAGTATAGGGGTTATTACTACGACTCTGATCTTAGCTTATATTATCTACAAACAAGATACTATGATCCCGTTGTTTGTAGATTCATAAATGCGGATGGATATGTTTCCACAGGTCAGGGGTTGATAGGATACAATATGTTTGCATATTGCGGAAATAATCCTGCTATGAAAATTGATCCTAATGGTGAAGCACCTGTAGTTATTTACGCCTGTTCAACGTTCTTATTGTTGTTAGCAATATTTACAATCACAATTGCGCTAAATGACTTAAAAAGCACTTCAACTTCAAAAGATAAAAACGATTCGCTTTCTGATATTTCTACGGAAATTACATTAAATAGCAACAATAATGATGATAATGCAAGATATACAGTATATAAGCTTGTAGACCCGTCAACTCAAAAAGTTGAATACGTGGGAAGAACCAAGGATCCAGTGGCTAGAGAAGCTGCTCACAAGATGAGTTTATTTAGAGGAGATCTCGTATTTACTCCTATACATGAAAATTTATCTAAAGATGAGGCAAGGGGGTTAGAACAGTATTATATGATACAATATAGCACAATTAATGCTCTTGATAAGAAAAACAATCAAATAAATGGTATAAGTTTATATAATGTGAATCTATATACCTATGTTGATGCAGCAAAAAAATATTTGGGCAACAAAATAAGTAATGAGTTTTTAAATTGGGCAGGAATATAATATGGGGGTATGGGGATACAAAATATTTGAAAGCGATATAGCGCTTGATGTGAAAGAAAGGTTTGAAACGTTGATTTGTTCCTTAGATTACATCGAAGCAACGCAAAAAATAATAAGCGAAAATCAAGATGTTATCGCCGACGTAGATGATGCTTCGGATTTTTGGTTTGCCCTTGCTCATATTCAATGCAAAAAGGGAATTCTTTTGGATAATGTAAAAGAAGAAGCTCTGAAATGCATAGAAAACGGCACTGGTGTAAAAAAATGGGAGTTGACACCGCACAATAAAAAACGTCAAGCGGTGGTGGACGAGCTAAAGAATTTAATATTAACATTCAAAGCTACCAATAAGAAGCCTCATATTAAGAAAGCATTTATATGCGAATGGAAAATAGGTGATACGTTTGCTTATAAGTTGACAAGTGACTATGCTAAAGAAAAAGGAATAAGTAATCGCTACATCATATTTCACAAAGTATCTGAGGTAAGAGGTTATCCTTCCGAAATTTTTCCCGTTGTATTTGTAAAGATAACCAATGACGATAAGATGCCGGTTTCTAAAGATGAGCTTGATTCATTAGAATTCGTACAAATTTCTGTTTTATCTGAGTGGGATAGAGCCAGAGATGATGAATCCGACCTCGTAAAGCTGCAACGGGAAGTAGCTCGACAATCCAATATAATGTGTGAGAGGGATGATTTTGGTTATATTCCCAATTATCTAATAGCAATTTCTTTTACATCAAAAAGAAATATTCCAAAAGAAATGGTTTATTTGGGTAACTTCGATCTGCATCCTCCAAAAATCAATTATCCAAATGAAAAGGTGCAACAGATTCTTTGGAAGTTTACAGAGAAAATCATTATTGATAGGTATGCTGCATTCAATTTACGAAATAGTCCGCTGTATAACTCTAAATGACGGTTGATTTATGAGTGCAGAAATGTTATCCACCAAGAGCCTGATTCGTCGGGCTCTCTTTTTTTGCTTGTTTATGCTCTAATTTTAACATATTCTAACCAATAAATCAATACAAAATCTTAAATTAAGACAGTTTTTATAATAATTTTGCACCTTGTACAATATGTATATGTATGGTATTATAAAAATGATATGTAATTATCTAAAATAATTAATAAAGAAAGGACTATTGATATGAAATACTATCTTGCCATTGACATCGGCGCTTCGAGCGGCAGACACATTGTCGGCTGGCTTGAGAACGGTGAACTTATGACCGATGAGCTTTACCGTTTCCCAAATGGAATGGATACGGTTGACGGACATCTCGTCTGGGATAGCGAAAGACTCCTTCGAGAGGTTGAGGCGGGTATCGCCGAGTGCTTCAAGAAGTACCCGAAGATTGAATCTCTTTCCATCGACACATGGGGCGTTGACTACGTGCTTCTCAAGGGGGACAAGGAGGTTTATCCTACCTACGCTTACCGCGACTCAAGAGTTGACGAACCTATTGAGAAAGTGCATTCTATCATTCCCTTTGCCGAGCTTTATGAGAGAACAGGTATTCAGTTCAACAAGTTCAATACTATATATCAGCTCTATGCAGACAAGCTTGCAGGAAGACTTGAAGGCGTGACCGACTTCCTTATGATCCCCGAGTATCTTATGTATAAACTTACGGGCAACAAGGTAAAGGAGTTTACCAACGCTACTACCGCGGGACTTATCAACGCGGACACACTCGCATTCGATAACTACATATTTGATAAGCTCGGACTTCCCGCATCTCTTATTTCCGAGGTGCATCAGCCCGGTACACTCGTAGGCAGACTTACCCCCGAGCTTGAGGCTAAGGTTGGAGGTAATCTTGACGTTGTGCTTTGCGCGACTCACGATACAGGCTCTGCGGTTGAGGCTATCGAGATGCAGACCGATGCTCCCTATATTTCGAGCGGTACTTGGTCGCTCCTTGGCGTTAAGACTCCGAGAGCTCTTACCGACAGCAAGAGCCGTGAGAGCGGATACTCCAACGAGGGCGGTGTAGGTTACAACCGTTATCAGAAAAACATCACGGGTATGTGGATAATACAGAGTCTTCGCAAGGAGATGTGCCCTGATACATCCTATGGTGATATAGCAGCTATGGCTGCCGAGAGCACATATGCCGAGATCTTCGACGTAAACGATGATGCATTCATGGCTCCCGATAGTATGAAGGATGCTATCCGCGACTATCTCGTAGCTAAAGGTAAGCCTGCACCCGAGACTATGGCAGACTATTTCAACGCATCCTACGTCAGCCTTGCACACGGCTACAAGGAGGCAATCGCTGACCTTGAAAATAACACGGGTAGGACTTATTCCGAGCTTTACATTGTTGGAGGCGGTGCAAAGAACGGCTACCTCAACGATCTTACAGAAAAGGCTACAGGCAAAAAGGTAGTGGCTCTTCCCATTGAGGCAACCGCTATCGGTAATATGATGATTCAAATTAAAAGGAGTAAATAATTATGGCAAACTACGAGTACGCAAAAGCGGCGTATGCTAAGTACGGCGTTGACACTGACAAGGCGATTGAGATCCTTAAGAACGTTCCTGTTGCAGTTCACTGCTGGCAGGGTGACGACGTAACCGGTTTTGATAGCAGAGAGGCTCTCTCCGGCGGTATCCAGACTACCGGTAACTATCCCGGCAAGGCTACCACTCCCGAAGAGCTTATGGCTGACTTTGAGAAGGCTATGTCTCTTGTACCCGGTGCAAAGAAGCTTAATCTTCACGCTTGCTACGCTATCTTTGAGGATGGCGATACAGCGGGCAGAGATGCTATCGAGCCCAAGCACTTCGCTAAGTGGGTAGAGTTCGCAAAGGCACACGGCATGGGCCTTGACTTCAACCCCACCTTCTTCGCTCATCCTATGGTAAAGGATAATCTTACTCTTTCCTCTCCCGATGAGGAAACTCGCGCATATTGGGTAAGACACGGTCAGGCTTGTCTTAAGATTGCTGAATATATGGCAACCGAGACCGGTATGCCTTGTGTTATGAACATCTGGATTCCCGACGGATACAAGGATATTCCCACTGACAGACTCGCTCCCCGCGCAAGATTCAAGAAGTCTCTTGACGAGATCCTCGCAGTAGATTATGACAAGTCTAAGGTTTACGTTACTCTTGAGTCCAAGGTGTTCGGTATCGGCCTTGAGTCCTACACTGTAGGCTCTGCAGAGTTCTGTCTCTCTTATTCCGACAGCAAGGGCATCACACCTCTTATGGATAACGGTCACTACCATCCCAGCGAGGTTGTCTCCGACAAGATTTCCTCTCTTCTTCTCTTCAACGAGAAGATTGCTCTCCACGTTACAAGATGCGTAAGATGGGACTCCGACCACGTTGTTATCCTTGACGACGAAACCAAGGAGATAGCAAAGGAAATCGTAAGAAACAACGCAACCCACAGAGTGTTTATCGCTCTTGACTACTTTGACGCATCAGTTAACCGCATCGCCGCTTGGACAGTCGGTGCAAGAAATATGCAAAGTCGGAGGCCAAGCGGTCTTAGGAAGACAAGGCAC
>JAZRAE010000095.1:0-2824 GCA_045634385.1 Eubacteriales bacterium
ACGCATCGGGCGCCCAGTGACCAAATACGTGTTCACTTGTTTTGGGAATAGGTTCTGTTTTTATTCTTCCGCAAACCGCGCAAGTATAAGTTTTTATGCCTTCCTCAAAATGAGTAGGTTCTTTCGTTACCTCGCCTGCATCAAAGGTGCAAGTGCCGGTTTCGGTTTCGCCACACTCACACTCACGGATGTGCTTATCTTCGTTTAACGCATCGGGCGCCCAGTGACCAAATACGTGTTCACTTGTTTTGGGAATAGGTTCTGTTTTTATTCTTCCGCAAACCGCACAAGTATAAGTTTTTATACCTTCTTCAAAGTGAGTAGGCTCTTTTGTTACAACGCCACTGTCAAATGTACAATCGGCAGTTTCTGTTGCGCCACACTTACACTCACGGATGTGCTTATCTTCGTTACCAGCATCTTGCATCCACCCACCGAAACTATGTACGTGTTCGGCCGGAGCCACTTCCGCGATTACAAAGTATGAAAAACTGCTTGTTTCAAATGAGATTTTTCCGTCAGCTACGGTAGGAACAAGCTTTTCTACTGACTTGTCATCCTTAATGTGGAATACAAGGTAGTTATCTACCTGAGCGCTCGGTACAGGAATGGAAACCTTTACTTTACCGTCAGGCTGAACCTCCTTGCCGCCTTTCATAACGTAGATATCAAAAATATATACGTTACCATCTTTATCGTAGCTTTGATCGGCAATTGCCGCAAGAACCTCTGCAGCTTCCTCTGCGGTTGCCGCAATTTCGTTGCTTACCAGGGTAGAGCCTTTTTCAAAGCTACCGCCGTCAACAACAATTCCGTGTTCATTTTGCAATGATTCAAGCTCCTTATTGCACGCCGTAAGGGAAAATGCAAAAACGGCAACTAATAAGAAAGTTAATATTGATAATAATGTTCTTTTTTTCATTTTCTTTTCTCCTTTTTTCATTTTAGACCGATATTGCCAACGCGGCATTTCCCATACTGAAATTGAGCTTTATTCGTTCAAGTATTTCAACGAATGGGAGCTTTCCGCAAACGGTTCTACGGTAAACCTCGTCGGAGTTTACCATGATCTGTCCGGGTAAGGTCAGCACCTCGTCGCCGTCTGTGGCAAAATCAATATTGAAAAACCACAAGCCGTCCTTTCTGTCGCTACCTCCCGACGGGCAAAAGAACACAATTCTTCTGTCGGAAAGCTTTAATTCAAGCGTGCTTCCTTCCTCACAATCGCCAAGAATTTTGTCGCTATAAAACGGCATTGCACTGTCGAAATAGATCGTGTAGATCTCCTTCGGTGCGTTGATGAACAGGTAATCGGTCGTTTCATCCTTGTCGATGATCTGCTGATATCCCCTCGGAATAGGGACTTCAAACTCGCCGAATCTGACTCGCTTTCGCAACATATTTTATCACCTCCTGAAACAATATTTGCCATCTCGTAAATACCACTTTACCTTTTGACAGCATAATTATATCATAATATTCTTAGCATTTATATAGTTTATAAGGGTGTTTGAGGGGTGTATCAGGGGTGTTTTTAGGGTGTATTGGCTCAAAAACAGCTAAAATCGTGCAAAAAAAGACGATAACGGTGTTGCTATCGTCTTATTGCATTATGCTTTTATCCGTGCAAAGATTTCTTCTCGGCTCGTGACCTTGAGTATCTTGAACAGCGAGGTTGTGTGCATTTTTACCGTGTTCTCAGAGAGGTGAAAATCAGCTGCCATCTCCTTACGGCTCTTGCCTGCGAGGATTCCTTCGAGAATGTCAATTTGTCTTGCGGTAAGTGTTGCTCCCTCGGGAAGACCTGCGATAATCTGCTTAATCTTTTCAGCGCAGTCTCTTGAGTCCATGAAAATGACCACAACCTTTTCCTCATGAGCAACGGGCTTGGGAATGTCGTTTTTGTAAACATAGTCCTGAAGCATCCAATAGACGATCAGAAGCAAGAACTCGGAAATAATGTACGTAACCGAAAGGAATTCGTATTCCCATCTTACCATCTTTTCAAACAGCCATATCACGAGGTTACCGCAAACGATGGCGGCAATAAATCCTGCGAGCTTTGGCTTGCCGATCTTCTTTTTTCTCACAGAGTGAATGATCGTACCTATCATTGCGGCAAAGTAGCCGAGCAGGTACACCAAATAAACGGGATGCAGCACGCCGTATTCCTTGACGAGCTTTGCTGCGCCGTCGATCATCTCGATATCCACGCTCTTGTAGTAAAGCGGAAGAATCGGTGAGCTTGCAACGATAGCGAACATTACAACGCCGAGCGATACACAGGTAATCACGTGAGCTTTCTTGATCTGAAATTCGCAAAGGCGGACTATGGTGAGAAACATACACATTGAGAGGAATACGCTGCCGAGATATGCCACGTCGTTGCCGAACACGGCAAACTCAACGGTGTTTGCAAGGGACATAATCAAATATCCGAGGTTGACCACCGTCACGCACACGTGTAGCATAGTCAGCCAAAACTCTTTGCTTTTCACCATAAATAAGTATGCCACCAGCAAGCCTACGGCGGCTATTAAGCATATTGCATATCCTGTTGTCATAGGCTTGCCTCCTTAAAGATTCCTCGTTTTGATTATACAATTATATCATAAAAATGTGGAAAAATCAAGGTGTTTTGAGGGATTTGGCGAGGGTAGCATAAATCAGAAAGAAAAGCAAGAATGAAATCCTGCATAGCAGGATGAAATCCAAACAAGTTTGGATGAAATCTTCGGCTAAAGCCTCAGATGAAATTAAATCCGCCTCTCCTGTCTCGCTGCGGCTCGGTCACGCTCACGTTCTGACAACGCACCGCGTTGTC
>JAZRAE010000096.1:0-26484 GCA_045634385.1 Eubacteriales bacterium
TGTATTAACGAGATCTCTGCACTTTTCAGTGCTCGAAATTTCATGTTGTTCAATTTTCAATGAGCAATTTTGCTACTGCCAAACGCATATAGCTCGTCTATTATACTACACTTTTCGCCACTTGTCAATACCTTTTTTAAACTTTTTTTACATTTTTGCAAAATCTTTTTTGTTTTTGACAAAATAACTAAAACGGAAGGAGAAATGTATGGTCTCTATATTCATTCGAACCATAATTATATACATTATTCTCAATATTATGCTTAAAATTATGGGCAAAAGGCAAATAGGAGAACTCGAAGTGAACGAGCTTGTTTCTACTCTGTTGATCTCGGAAATAGGAGCCTTGCCCATAAGTGATACAGACATACCGCTTTTGCCATCTATCATTCCAATCCTTTTTATAGCCGCATCCGAAGTAATTATTTCCGTTGTAAAAAACAAATCAAACCTACTCAAGCAACTTGTCGAGGGTGATCCCGCTTATATTATATATAAAGGAAGATTAAAGCAAAGTGTGCTAGCTGAAAATAGAATATCCATAAACGAGGTTTTGACCGAAATGAGAACTCAGGGTATAGGAGATCTTAGCGAAGTCAGATACGCAATACTCGAGCAAAACGGCAAAGTTTCTTTCATAAAGGCAAGCGACAGCCCTAACATTGCCACAACATTGATAATAGATACCGCTCCCGACCTTAAAAATATCAAAGAGGCAGGGCTTGATATGAATTGGATAACAGAAAGGCTTAATGAACGAAAAATTAAACTATCCGACGTGTTCCTTATGACTGTAAACGAAGATGGCAAAATAACATTAATAGAAAAGGAGAAATAATATGAAGAGCCTAGTATGTGCGATAATCCTGCTCTGTACCATAATTATAACAACACTATTTATTGGGGTATACACCGAATGTCGGCTTGTAGACTTTATCAATTTGATTAATGTAGAAATCTCTGGCGATGCCAGCAACGTATATGTAAAAGCAAAAGAAATAGAATGCGAATATGATAACATAAAAACATATCTTATTTTATTTATGCAAAAAAGCGATGTAAGAGAGATAGAGACTCATATTTCAGATATGAAAAGCGCAGCCGAATCCGAGGACATTCCGGGAATTATAACTGCAAAAAACCGCCTCATACTGCACATTGAACAGTTGAGACGGCTTTCTACTTTTAGTTTTGAAGCTATTTTTTAATCATTTGAATTCCGACATATCGGCTTTGTACGCCGCACTTCTCATTATTGAGTAATATTCCTTGGTAAGATCCGGGTTGGATAATATACCGCACTCTCTCTTGAGTGCCTTTACGACATACTCAGGATTAAGGAATGAAGAAGCATCAGCGGAAAGGATAGCATCAAGATGAATAATATCACCACGACACTCTGCGAATATCTCCTTTATCAATGGGCGGATATCAACTGTAGGAGCCTCCTCCCAAGGCTTGGCTTTTTTTGTCACAAGAACCTCTTCGGACAAAAGAGCGGATTCGCAAGCCTTGGCAAGCTCATCGGAGGCTCCGTCCGTTTTGATATCAATCGAGTACGCAAGCCATTTAAGTTCGGTAAGCTTATCATCGGTATAATAAGCCTCTATAACCTGCATTTCATCTGTCATATTGGCGTTAAGTCTCGCCTTTGCCTCATCTGGAGAAATGTCATCTACCAAGCGAAGATCCATAAACTCACAGATGCTCTCAGTTCCAATGGAAAGAGGAGCGGCGAATATCATTTTTGGCTTGGGATTAAACCCCTCGGTATACCAAAGAGGAAGCTTGGCTCTGGTAATGATCTTGCTCATAGTACGCACCAGATCAAGATGGCTGATGTACTGCAGACTGCCAACCTTCTTAAACTTAAGTCTCAAGGTAATATAGGGATGCTGTGGAGTTAATTGCACCATCTATTCTTACCTCCAAGCTTATTTGCTCCGCATCCGTTACAGTACTCGGCACAGGATGGGGTGGTCTTTCCTTCGTATGCTTTTTTTCTCTCGCGAAGAAGGAACTCTTTCGTTACACCGCAATCAATCATATCCCAAGGTAACACCTCGTCAAGACCGAATCCGCGGGTAGTATAATATGCAGGGTCAATACCGGTACGTTCAAATGCGGACATCCACTTATCGTAATCAAAGTATTCATCCCAAGCATCAAACATCGCTCCTTCATCTACAAGAAGCTCGATTGCATCCGAAAGTCTACGGTCACCGCGCGCAAGAACCGCCTCAACAAAGGACACCTTGGCGTCGTGATAGGTGTATCTAATTTTCTTATCGGTAATACACCCCTTAAGATGATCCTGCTTTTTGATAAGATCCTCAAAGGAATCCTGCTTTTCCCACTGAAAAGGAGTGAATGGCTTGGGTACAAAGCAAGCAACGCTAATAGTAACGCTGACGCCTCGCGGTCTATCCTGCTTAGGCATTTTGTAGTATTCCTTAACAACCTTACCTGCAAGATCGGCAATACCCTCGATATCCTCGAGAGTCTCGGTGGGGAGTCCGTTCATAAAGTAGAGCTTTACACTACTCTTTCCGCCACGGAAGGCAATGCCAACCGCACGCATGAGATCATCCTCGTTAACGTTCTTGTTAATTACGTCACGAAGTCGCTGCGTTCCCGCTTCGGGGGCAAAAGTAAGTCCGCCCGTTCTTACGGATGATACCTTCTTCATCAATTCCTCAGAGAAACTGTCTATACGAAGTGAAGGAAGCGACAGACTGACGTGAGCGTTATCTGTCCAAGAAAGAAGTCCGTCGGTAAGTTCTCGAAGCTGTGAATAATCGCTGATGGAAAGTGAAATAAGGGATATCTCATCGTATCCTGCATTTTCATAGAGGCACTTTGCATTCTTGCAAAGAGTCTCGGGAGACTTTTCTCTTATGGGTCGGTAAACCATTCCCGCCTGACAGAAGCGGCAGCCTCTGATACAACCGCGGTATACTTCGAGAACTATTCTGTCATGAACCGTCTCTACATAAGGCATAATAAGCTTATCGGGATAAGGCGCTTTATCAAGATCCTCGACTATTCGCTTTCTAATTTTAGTAGGAACATCATCATAAATGGGACGGTATTCTTTGATGGTTCCGTCCTCATTATAGCTGACATCGTAAAGCGACGGAACGTATACTCCCTCAATTTGAGTTGCGGCATGAAGAAAAGCTGCTCTGGTATATGTACCGTTTTCCTGCATTTGATTATAGAGGCGGCAAATTTCGAGCAATACTTCCTCTCCCTCTCCGATATTCATCAGATCGAAGAAGTCAGCAACAGGCTCCGAGTTAAACACACAGGGGCCGCCACCTATAATGATCGGCACATTCTCTCCCCTATCCTTTGAACGAAGGGGGAAGCCCGCAAGCTTAAGCATCTGAAGTGCTGTAGTATAGCAAAGCTCATACTGCAGCGAGAAAGCAACGATATCAAAAGCAGAAAGTGGATCTCCACTCTCGATGGCAGAAAGCGGAATATTATATTCCTCCATCTTTGCCTTCATATCCTCCCATGGTGCATACACTCTTTCACACCAGATATCCTGATCACGATTGAGAACGTCGTAAAGAATTCTTACACCGAGATTTGACATACCTATCTCATATGTGTCAGGAAAGCAAAAGGCAAATCTACACTTTACCTCATCTTTATTTTTCATTACTCTGTTGTACTCTCCGCCAATATACCTTCCGGGCTTATTGACGGATTTCAAAACAGAGGATATATTTTTCATTTCCGGATTTTGTGACATTTTATTTTCCTTTTCGGTAATTACTCCGCCGACTCTTCCCTATCACGGCGGCGCTTAAAGGCAAGCTTGCTTCTGATGTAAAGCACCAGACACCAAATTACCTGCCAAAGCGCAAGCAGCGTTGCGGGAACAGCAGCCTTATTGCTCATTGCAAGAACAACTGCAAGTACTGCTCCAACTATCATAGAAACAAGTTCGGTTGCCTCCAGGGATGACTGGAAGGATGAATATTTTTTAGCAAGGAGAACCATATTAATTGCATTACTTTTGTCTCCGTGGGTAACTATACCGGAGTCAATGCGTCTGTAAGTCTTCTCCTCTGAAGTACGCGGAACATACTTCTTCATAACACGAATAATATCCTCACCAAGGGTAAGCACCTTGAGAAGATCGCAAGTAATGTTTGGGTCTCTCGTATAGATAAGGGGCACGATCTTCTTATCCTTAAGATCGGGAAGAAGCATAGTAAACTCTTCGGAGAATGAATATCTGATAAAGAACTTAACGTACACCTCACCGTCCTCCGCACCGTACATAACCTTGGTTGAGTCGGTAGCGGAAGAGTTGATTCTGTAATCATCCTCAGGGATAGCTATTCCATGACTGATCATATATTCTTCTGTACCCGCGCAGATCCTATGACCTTCCATCATACCGCTAACACCGTTATCCTCAATTATGATGTCGGTTGCGGGAGGACACTTTCTATCAAGAGCGGATGAGAATACGAAGTCAAGAGGACCTCCCACCACAGAGAACAAAGCGTACATATGCTTCATTGCCTTGGGAGTGTTATATGCCTTTCCGTAAAGGTGGACCTTACGAAGGCTAACGTCCTCAATACCGAATATCTCGGTATCCTCATAGGTAAACACATCAACGTCAGCACCCTCATAAATTGAGGACTCACCAACAAATGCACTCTCCTCAAGCTTAGCTCTATCTGTCACGTGCTTCAAGGGAAGCTTGTGTGCAAGAATTGAAGATACGGGGAACGAAAGCATAAGCACCATCGTCATTGACTGAACGCCCGAAACGGGAGAGTATCCGTCAAGGAAGAAGGATACAAGACCGGTAACAAGTGCGAGGCCGATGCTTACACCCATCATCATAGCAGCATTAACAAAATTCTCACACGACTCCGTTGAACGCTTAAAGAAGTTGGATACAAATACTGTGCGGAACATTCTCGCAGTCTTTGAATTGTATTCGTCAATAGCTCCGTCAAGAGCAAGGTTCTCTCTGGGAAGCTCCCTGGTAAATCTCTTATCGAGTACGTTCTTTGCCACGTTTCTCGACACAAGCTTGAACGAAGCAAAATCGCTCTCGGTTCTCTTATATGATGCAAACACGGTTGCAAAGCACTGGCATCCGTAAATGACTCCAAAGGTGAGATAGTTTGTCGCACCATTAGCGGCTATAACAAGATCGTTGATGATTATGACAGCAAGGGAGAGAACGTTAATAAGCTCCGGGGTAAACTTCCCCTTTCCGAGAAGCTTAAACGCCTTGATCATTTCGGGAATAGTAAACAGGAAGATACATACAGAGAACTGCATATCGATCACAGCTCTCGCAGACGGTACGTTACCAAGACCAACGCTTGATAACACGTTTACACCAAAATATCCAAAGAGATCTATCAAGAGCATTGCCAAAAGAAGAATTGCAGCTCCCGCGAGTCTGACCTTGATGGACATGATAGTATCAAGGAACCTATCCTTAATTGAATCACGCTGTATAGGTGAATTAAACTCGGAGTGTGATGCGGTCTGTTTTTTGTCAGCTTCGGATGCTCCGAGAGGCTCTTCTGTTGCGCTTACCTCACGAGAGGTAAAATCAACCACGCTGAATGTGGTATCGGGATCCGGAATAGTCATATTCCTCGGCTTCTCGGGAACCGGCTCTTCCGCTACCTCCTCGACAGGCTCTTCTATGACCTCTTCGACAACCTCGGAGGCAGGCTCTTCGGGAACAGGAATCTCTTCAACATCGGGAATTGATGCATCCTTTGTCTCGGTATCTATCGGTGTCGAGAATTTTAGCACCGTAAGTGTCTCATCGGTAGGCTCGGAATTGCGAGCTACCGTGGATTTTACAACTACCTTTGCGATATTTTTATCCTCTACCCCCTCGGCCGTAGGATCCAGCTCTAAATCTAAATCGTCTTCATCGTTATTTTTAGGCTTCGGCTCGGGTTTGGGGCGGGGTCTTGGGTCATTCTGCATACGGTAAGTATCGCTGACCTCGGTAAACCTCGGAAGGTACGTAGGTCTTATTGATGAAGGAGTCTGTACAAAGCTTTGCGTATTGTATTTCTCATCAACCTCAAAGCTATCAGGAACAGAAAATTCTTCCTCGGGCTGTGGAGCAACCTCCTCTATATGAGAGGAAAGAACTTCAACCTTTATCTCCGGACGCTTTGGAGTAATATCCGTATCAACGGTAAACTTTGCCGCATAGTCCTCAGCCTCTTCGGGCGCAGAATCCGATATTTCAAATTCAAGAGAAGTCTTGTGTGCATCCTTTTCCTCTGTTTCAGGCAAAGCGTTATCCGTCTTCATTATATCTAAATTATCCAAGGTTATACCTCCTTTTCATTTCTTTGTCTTGCGACCTCGGCAAGAAGAACTGCCGCGGCGCAAGATACATTCATAGAGTTCACCTGTCCGTAAAGAGGAATCGACACGGTGAAATCGCATTTTTCTTTCACAAGTCTGGATATGCCAAATCCCTCACTGCCAAGGACGAGAGCAACAGCTCCCTTCATATCCGTTTTATAGTAAGTGCTGCCATCCATATCGGCGGCATAGATCCAAAGTCCACGTTCCTTTAAATCATCGATAGCGGAAGCAAGATTGGTAACCTTGGCAACACGCATATGCTCAAGCGCTCCCGCAGAGGACTTGGAAACCGTAGCGGTAAGTCCAACGGCGCGTCTTTTGGGAATGATGACACCGTGTGCGCCGGAGCAATCCGCGCTTCTGATTATTGCACCAAGATTATGAGGATCTTCTACCCCATCACACACAACAATAAATGGGGGTTCTCCTTTCTCTTTTGCATACTCAATTATTTCATCAATAGATGAATAATTACGCTCTGCGGCAATTGCTATAATCCCCTGATGCCTTCCGCCCTTTGCCATTGTGTCAAGACGCGATCTGTCACACTCGGTAATCGGTATTCCGCGCTCTGCAGCTATACCGAGAAGTTGATTTATCGATCCCTCACGATCGCCTGAAGTGATGTAGAGCTTGTCTACGTCACGTCCGCCCATCAAAAGTTCCTTTACTGCGTTTCTGCCAATCACAACGGTTTCGTCAAGTTCCGTAGTGACATGTGCACGGTCAGTATCTCTTCGCGGTGTTCTTTTATCAAAATCTTTGATACGATTATTGCTTTTTCTGTTATTTTTGCCTTTTCCGTATTCCATTAATTATCTCCGATCAACAAGCGACGTTTTCAGAAAAAAACTGCCGCCTCTATATAAACATACTTTTGGATAATATATTATAACATAAAAAAATCTGTTTGTACAGATAAAATTACAAAAAAATAAAAAACCTGTCAAAAGACAGGTTTTTTATTTCGGGTAAGCTTAGTTGTTCTCTCTTTTTGCTGCGAAGCACTCGCTGCAATAAACAGGCTTTCCCTCGGTGGGCTTGAAGGGCACCTGGCACTCTTTACCGCACTCTACGCAAACAGCAGCGAACATTTCTCTCTCGCCTCTCTGTGCGTTCTTCTTTGCGGCGCGGCACTCCTTACATCTGGAAGGCTTGTTCTCAAAGCCTCTGGATGCATAGAACTCCTGCTCACCTGCTGTGAACACGAACTCGTTGCCGCAGTCTCTGCACTTCAATGTCTCGTCTTGATACATGTTTTTTCCTCACTTAATGGATTATAATTTTTGCCCTAGACGGATTCCAACCGACGCCTTTGTAAACAACGCTCTCCCTTAAGCTACTTGGGCATATAAACTGATTAATTCTCGGGCGATAAACGGCGGCGGAGCTTGGTCCACATCCTGTTTTTAGCATTATCTACCGCCTTAGCGGTAACACCGAGAGTTGATGCAATATCGGACGACTTATATCCGAGCATCCAATGACGGTAAACGTCAAACTCAAAATCCGATAGCTCCTCACGTGCGATCGAGAGAAAATAAGCAGTCTGCTCTCTGTGCTCGAGTATAGACTGCATACCACCCGGAACAGCTATCTTCTCAACATCTACTTCGTTATCAACATAGTGAGAGAACTTCCCCTCACGGCGCTGCATATCAATCAGACCTCTCTCCACACAAATCTTGGCATATAGTCCGAAAGTAACATCGCTCTGCTGAACGTCATACGAGGACACCGCTCGAAAGAAAGCCATACAAGCCTCGGAGAAAGCATCGCGCGGATCAAGAGAAGAATGGCGTATAATGCTATCAATCATAGCTTTATACTCGTTAAAAAGCTTCTCGAATGCCATCTCATCGCCGCCCTTTGCCGCGACAATGAGCTCACAAAGAGCCGAACTACAGTTGTTCTCCATATTTCCCGTCCTCAAATATATACATATTATAACTTTTTGTAAATATTTTGTCAATAGTTTTGTCGAAAAAAGTCATACGTTTTCGAAGTTTTTAACAAACTTTACTCATTTTGAATTCAAAGATTTGTCAAATCAAACAAAGTTAAGAAATATATTCAAGCTTTCCGGTAACAGAAAACAACACTCCCCTGTACACTCCGTCAGGCTTCGCCTCATAATTCTTCTTGATGATTTCCGCCTCGCTTTTTGAATTCACCGTAACAGAGGTGCTCATAATTTCACCATATCTGTCAAATGCCTCGAGCGTCACCTTAAATCTGTGGCTCTCGGTCTCGGTAATATAAGCCTTGATGCCTGCACCCGTTTTGGACAGTGAAATATGCTTTATTGCAACACGCATACTGCGCTCTCTGAAGCCCTTGTCAAGGCTATCATAAAGCTCTGCGGCGACCAGCCTGCCCTTGTCGGATATCATATAGTATCTTTCCTCGCCGACCTCGTCATAAAGCATATGATCGGATGCAACAAGCTGTCTTAGACACTCGTCATAGTCAAGAGATATTTCATCCGTGTTCTCCTGTACTATCTCCATTATCGTAGCATGCTCAAGCGGATATCCGATGTTGTCAAGCAGGAACAGCAAAAATACCTTCATATCCGTCGTGGTCGTGAGTTCAAATTCCTTTTTCTTCATTACTAATTATCTCCGCGAACGTCTGCCGACGTAAAACTCTAAAAATTTCGTGTAGAGGCTGCCGCGTTTATATATATGCCACAGCCTCTGTGATTGTCTGTATTTTGCTTATAATTACAGAATTAATCCTTATCTTCCTCGGGCTTCAAGTACTTTGTGTAGCTACCGAGCTTGAGATCAACAAGATCCATATTCCCAAGTCCGTTGAATTCGAATTTCGAAATCTTAGATCCTACAAAAGCAAAATTCACGTTGAAAACAAGAGGACATATAGGCATCTTCTCGACGAGATATGCCTCTGCCTCCGCAAGCTTTGCTGCGCGCTCCTTTTTATTTGAGCAAGCGAGTGCGTCGGCTACAAGTTTGTCGTATTCTGCATCTGACCAACCCGCAATATTCTTTCTTGCTACAGAGTAGTGAGTCGTACCGGATGAAATATCACCACCGTACTGGTTCATACCCATACCGTTAAGGTTGGAAGTAAGAGAAGCAAGTCCTGCTGCAGCATCCGTGCTGTAGGTCTGCCAATCTACTGCGATAACGTCATAGTCAACGTCAACCTTGCCATAGGATATATCCTTAATTAAGTACTGAATTCCGGAATCAACTACGATAGTTCCGTCAGAAAGTGTAGTAGGTTTGGACTCTGCTACAACAACGTTTACCGTAAATCCAAGATTCTGCCATGCCGACTTAACAATTTCTGCAATCGCTCTGCTCTGCTCGTCTGAATCAATGGTGAGATCAAAGGTCTTGTTAGCGTTAACAACGCTCTGATCAGCTTTAGCAAGATATTCTCTCGCCTTATCAAGATTTGCACCGGTAGAGATAAGCGATTCCTTTGAACCGCCGGAAACGTCGGGAATGAATCCGTCCGCCGCCTTACCGAAGGTTATAGCTTCAACAATCGCATCTCTGTCGATAACCGCAGAAAGAGCAAGTCTTACGTTAGCATCGGCAAAAAGGGGATGGGACGTGTTAAATACATAGGTGTAAACAGAGGTATGCTCTGCGGTTTTTGCTTTCTTCTGATATTCTTTTCTCTCAGCAAGAGAAGCATCACCCATAACGAAGACAACCTTGTTTTCGATATCATCGTAGCTTACCGAAATCTCGGAGTTTTCGGTAACAAAATTACCGTAGAGAAGACCGGGGTTTACTTCATTATCGTAATCCTTAACGGAAGGACTCTGATGATATCCCAAGTTTCTTGCAAGCTCGAATGTACCAATGTTATTCTCGTAATCCTTCACGTAACTCTTCAATTTGAATGGACCGTTTGTCACTATGGTAGCGGTAAATTTGGACCAGTATGTTTCAGCAGTCTCTACTATATCCTGACGTACGGGAGAGGTTGCTACGGAAGCAAGATTTTTGAGAATTCTCTTATAATCAGCTCCCTCACAGTATGTAATAGTTATCTGATCCATCTCGGTAGCCTTGATACCTACGTCATATATATTACCTTCGCCGCTGATAGCCTCTTTTACTCCCTCGATATCACAGAAAAGAGATGCTGCGGGATTGGGTACTGCGGAATTGATTATTCTATCGCACCAAGCATAAACATAGTCCGCAGCCTTAACCTTAACGCTGTCAGACCAATATGATTCACGGATGTCGATAATGATTTTTCTTTCCTCTTTGTCAACCTCATAACTCTCTGCACCGGCTAACTTGAGCTTGCCATTGTCGTTTATTTTAAAGAGAGGCTCATAAATTAAGTTGAGGATCTGCTCTGCATTTGAGCTCACGTAATACTCACTCGGATCAAAATCAAAAACCTCTGATCCAAGGTAAATATTAATTTCAGCACCGTTATCCTTAGGCGCGCCGCAACCCACAAGAGTGGTGAGAACACCAAAAAGCATAACTAATGTCATAAACAAAGATATTATTCTTTTCATACTTCCTCCGGGAAATGTTATTACCTTACAATTTTATCACAAACACAGCGCGTTTTCAATCTTATTTCCCAATAAGTTTTATTTTCGTGTTTTTCACTAAAATATAAGAATGAATTTTGTGAAAAAACATCACGCACTATCGTATATTTTCGAGAGTTGGTGGCAAAAATATACAATAAATACAGGAGGTAGAAAATATGGAACATTTTTTATTTGCCGACGAGAGCTTATTTGACAGCGATCTCGCCTTGGAAAGAAGAAGGGTAAGCACATTCGTAAGGGGTGTTGATTACAAGCGCGACGTATGTATGGGAGGTGTATGGGAAAGAATCAAAGTAACAAGTGATGAAGGTGCAAAAAGCATAGGACGTCCCATAGGTCTTTATGATACGCTTACACTGCCGAGCCTTGACACGATTATGCCGGACGATATCGAGGATGCAAAGGACGAAATAGCAAGAGAACTATGTAGAATGTGCGATCTATGTGATATTTCTCCTGCGAGAATACTCGTTGTCGGACTCGGAAACAAGGATCTAACTCCCGATGCAATAGGTCCTGCATCGGCACGGGAAGTGGATGCAACAATGCATCTTAAAAATGAGGATCGTGATCTGTTTGAAACACTCGGCTGCTCGGAAATATGTGTTCTGTGCCCTGACGTAACCTCGAACAGCGGTATCAGCAGCGCACAAATCGTAAAAAGCGTAGCCGCAAGCGTAAAACCAACCGTTATTTTTGCAATAGATTCACTCGCTTCCAGATCGAAGGAAAGACTTGGAAATACAGTACAAATATCCAATACCGGCATAATTCCCGGTACAGGTGTCGGACACCGCGGCGACGTTATCGACGAGAGTCTTCTCGGCATACCCGTAATTGCCATTGGCGTTCCTACAGTCATAAGCGCTGCATCTCTTTCCAAAAATGCGTTTTGCTCCTCGGAAAACGAGAATGACAGCTTCTTTGTTTCACCGAAAGGAATAAACAAAATCGTTAAAAACGGTGCAAAAATCATAGGCGGCGGTATCAATCAAGCATTCGGTATTTGTTATTTTTAAGAGCGATATTGACAAAAAAACGAATAGATGATACAATTACCGTATCAACTATCACGGAGGCTTTATGTCACAATTCGAAGAAAAGCAAATAGAACGCGAAGAAATATTCGACGGAGCAGTTTTGCACGTGGTTAAGGACAAAATTTTGCTTCCTGACGGCAATATTTCATACAGAGAATTTTGTCTGCACAAGGGTGCTGTAGCAGTCATACCGATAACCGAAAACAACGAGGCGATCCTTGTAAGGCAATTTAGATATGCGCACCACAGAGAGTTCCTTGAAGTACCTGCAGGAAAGTTTGATTTTGTAGGTGAAGATCCGCTCGACGCAGCGAAGAGAGAGCTTTCAGAGGAGACAGGTACATCTGCCGAAAAATATATCTCGCTCGGTATTCTTGACACTACTCCCGCACTCATAGACGAGAAGATTCATATGTTTATGGCGGAGGGACTCACCTATGGAGAAATGCATCCCGATTTCGACGAATTCCTCTGTGTAGAAACTATTCCTTTGATTGATCTTGTAGATATGGTTATGTCCGGAAAAATTCGCGACGGAAAAACCCAGATAGCAATTCTTAAGGCCGCAAGGATCAAGGGGATTTACTAATTTTGACAATAGTTGTTTACAAAAAACGGATAGATTCGATTTTTGATCGTCTCTATCCGTTTTTTGCTTTTATATTAGTATTTTTGTAATATCGGCAACAGAATTGACAAGAAGCGTGAATCCGGACTCTTCCATTTCTTCCTTTGTGCCGTGTCCATATAGTACTCCCATCGAATCAATGCCGCATATTTTGGCACCTTCTGCATCGTATTTTCTATCTCCGATAAGTATACATTTAGAAAGCTGTTCAGAATCATTCAGATCTACACCTACACTCGATAAAGACCAGTTCAGAACCTGCCATTTCTGATCATTTTCGTGACTTACCGCGCCACCGATGAAATCAAAATACTGTGTTAATCCAAAGAGCTTAAGCACACGTTTAGCGGTATCAAGAGGCTTAGATGTTGCGAGAACAACTTTCTTGCCTGCCTGCTTTAAAGTACCGAGCATCTCGGGAATTCCTTCATACATTGTGTTATCCCACCAGCCGTAAATGTTATAATATTCACGGAAGATTTCGATCGCATGATTTACCTCATCGTGGTTAAAACCGAAGTCCTCTTGCCACTCATCGTAAAGTGACGGTCCAATATATTTTCTCAAGGATTCCTCATCATTATAAGGAAGCCCAAGCTTCTTAAAGCAGTAGACAAATCCTTGGACCAGTCCCTTTGCGGGATCTGAAAGCGTACCGTCAAGGTCAAAAGCAATTACATCGTATTTCTTAACGTTTGTCATTACTTCACCGTTTCAAGCTTAATAATGTTTGTATTACCGGGCTGACCGTTTATAAGTCCGCCTGTAAGAACAACGTTATCGCCCTTCTTAAGCTTCTTGACTCTTACAGCCTCAATAAGCTCACGATAGAACAATACTTCAACCGAGTTAAATTCTTCGCTGAGAATAGGTGTAACACCCCAACTGAGATTAAGCTTACGCCATGCCTTTTCATCAATAGTCATACCAATAATATCAACAGGACAGCGGAATCTGCTTACCATTCGTGCTGTCTGACCCGACATAGATGCAACGACTATGCACTTCGCATTGGTATCAACCGCCATAGCGCAGGTCGCGTGGGAAACAGCATCAATATTGTTTCTGATTCTGAATTCAGTAGAATGGAAGAACTGCTTGTAATCAATTCCACGCTCTGTAAACTCTGCTATTTCAGCCATACTCCTTACCGATTCTACGGGATGCTTTCCCATAGCAGTCTCACCCGAGAGCATTACTGCAGACGATCCGTCATAAACCGCATTTGCAACGTCAGATATCTCTGCTCTTGTGGGACGGGGATTGTTTATCATACTCTCGAGCATCTCGGTAGCGGTAATAACACGCTTACCAAGAAGGCGGCACTTTTTAATAAGGTATTTCTGAATAGTGGGAACCTCGACAAAGGGAATCTCAACGCCGAGATCTCCGCGCGCTACCATAACACCGTCAGCCACGTTACAGATTTCTTCAATATTATCTACACCCGCACGGTTTTCGATCTTGGCAATAATATCGATATTCTTACCGCCGTTGTCATTGAGGAAATTGCGTATTGCGCGAATGTCATCCTCGCTGGAAACGAAGGATGCGGCAATAAAATCTACGTCATGCTCTATACCGAAAAGAAGATCAGCCTTATCCTGATCACTGAGGAAATCCTGCTTGAGGACCTTACCCGGGAAGGACATACTCTTTCTGTTGGAAAGTTCACCGCCGCTGATAACCTTAGTGATTATAGACTTTCCTTCAATAGCGGTAACCTCAAAAGCAACAAGGCCGTTGTTAAGAAGAATTCTGTCACCTATCGCAAGCTCGTTATGGAGGTTTTTATAGGTAACGGATACTCTCGTTTCATCTCCCTCTATTTCTTCTGATGTGAAGGTAAAGATATCTCCGTTGTTCAGTGTAATTTTCTTATTTTTGAAAGTCCTGATTCTGTACTCCGGTCCCTTGGTATCAAGCATAATAGCAATCGGAAGCTCGAGATTTTCTCTTACCCTTTTGATAAGATTGATCTTCTCAACATGCTCCTCGTGAGTTCCGTGAGAAAAGTTTAGTCTCGCAACATTCATTCCCGCAAGGCACATTTTTGTAAGGGTGACCTCATTGTCCGATGCAGGGCCTATTGTACATATGATTTTTGTCTTACGCATTTTATTTACCTCTTTTACTTTTTCTTGTAAAAACGCATTTTTTCACATATACATTATAGCACAAAATAAATTAATATTCAAGTACTATCTAAAAACTTCTTGTTATTTTAAAAAATATTTTTTTATGAGTACCCTTCGGTGATCTCTTGCCAATAAAAAACGCTTGCAAAATACCCTTGCAAGCGTTTTTGTATTTTTAAGTTTACATAAATCGAGCTTTTACCGCTTTGTCAATCTGAATCTTATCCCCCGAAGGTGTTGTGATCTCGGCCAAAATGCCATCAGGAAGTTCAATATCCAGAACTATTCCCTTCTCCCCTTTCTCATACGAAACAAGAATTTCGCCCTTGCAAGTTGTCATATGGCCCTTGGCCCATTTCAGCGAGTCAACATATAGAGGATCAATAGTTATTTTATCAAAGCCGTATGAATCTTTTTTTTGCTTGATACCGAGAATATACTCATATAAGTAAGTGGCAACCGCGCCAAACATAGGATGACTGTGAGAGCGGGAATTAAACCAATATTCCCAAAGAGTTGTCGCCCCGTCCTTCTGCCATTTTCCAAAGCCGTGAGGCTCATCTGCACAAAGCAGCTTTACTGCAATGTCCGCTCTGCCATACTCAAAGAGCTTTCTCGTAACAATATCCGTACCAAAAATGCCCGTATCGTAGTAACCGAGCTTGTCATAGTAATTGATAAAGTTTCTCTTTGTTCTCTCATCACCAAGACCGATATCGAGAGCAAACGCATTTGCTCCCTGCCTCATGCCGAGGAAGTTACCGTCCCAAGGATTAAAATATGCAACCTGTATTGCATGCTTGCGCTCTGCAATACGTTTCTCAAGCATTGGAATATCCGTAATCTTACCTATATGATTAGCTATTTCAATAGTCTTTTCAAGTGCTCTGATGTAGAAAAAATTATTAACAAAGGGAGCGGGAAGCTCTACCGGACCGGGGGTACACCACTCGCCAAGACACCATTCGCCAGGGGTATCCGAGTTGACAAGCATATTTTCACTATGAGACTCAAGATATTCAAAGTAATGCAGCATTTGCGGATAGAATCTTTCAAGGTCACCGTCTTTGCCGTAATGTTTCCACATCTCGTAAGGTAAAACTACAATTGCAGATCCCCATCCTCCGGGACCTCCGCCGCTATGCGTATAAGGTGCGGTGTACTGCACGTGACCCGTAAGTCTGTCCTGACAATCCGATATATCCTCCATCCACTTACGATAGAATCGCTCCATATCGAGAAGATGCATAGCGGCCCTCGAGGTGAGCTGACCGTCTCCCGTATAACCTCTTCGTTCGAAGTGCGGACAGTCTGAGGGCATTCCGTGATGCATGTTGCATCTTTGAGTATTCAGGTATGTTTCGTATATCCAATTAAGCGTTTTATCACTCGATTCAAATGACGATGCCACCGAAACGTTTGTGTGTGTTCTTAAGACAGAAATCGCTTTTGCCTCACCGTCAACACGGAAGTATCTGAAGCCATACCAGGAGAACATATTTCTGACTTCAATCGGCTTATCCGTAACCGTAGCCTCGAACCACTGACGCATAGAATGTTTCTCTTCCACATCACCGTTTTCGTCGAGTTCTTCTGAAAATGTAATCTTTACTTTACCTTTTTTACCTTTTGTGTAAAGAACAGGGATTCCTGACAAGTTCATCCCTGCATCATATATGATTGAGTTCCCAATTTTCCCAATAGCCTTTGGAACATAAGTTTCAATAACAGTGTCACGTGGGCAGTCTGAAAAATAATACTCTGTTTCGGGTGCTCTTGCTTCCTCAACAAAGGAAAGCTGTGAGTCATCATAATCACATGAAAGCACACTTTCATCCCAATCGGTGTAATCGTGCACTTCATATTCGAGCATATTGCTTTCTTTAACAAAGCTATGTGCGTATTTATCCTTCAAGGAGGTGCCGACAAATCTCACTTTTCCCTCTGTTTCAAGCATTAAGGAAAGGCAAAGTTTTTTATCTCCAAATGGCTTTTCTCCTCTTGTTCCGTCATACCATCCGTTGCCAAGCATTGTGGCTATAACGTTTTTCCCCTCCTGTATAAGGTGAGTCACATCATAGCTGTTTACGTAAGATCTGACCTCCATAACTTCTCCCTTTGGAAAATCGCGATATTCATAATTACTGTTTATCGGTTGAAAGAGATCGTCTGTTGCAAGCTTCCCGTTCACATATGGAATAAACGTTCCAAAGCCGAGAATATTCAAGGTAGCCCTCTGTACCTTTTCGCTAATTTCAAACGAAGTCCTGATAATCGGACAGATATCATTTTCTCTCGCTTTTACCCAAATGGCATCTCTGAATACCTGATTTTGATTCATAGAGTTTTCCCCACTTATAATATAGTTTTCGTTACTCTAATTTTAGTACAAATACAAATCCTTGTCAATAGCTTAGGACAATTAATGCACGATAAAATAAGAGCTTTTGGATGATAAAAAATTCTATTATCATTTTATACTTTTGTTTGTTACCGAAAATTTAATTTGATACTCTTTTTCTATCAGCGTTTCCTCGCTGGACGTACATTTGTACGCCTCTCACACGTCAGCCACCGATTTCTGTCCTAAATTAAGCAAGTCCGCCAAGGTGCTTCGCATTAAGATTTCGGTCGTCTTTTGCATATTTTCACACTAAAAAGTCTTACTTCGACCGAATTCTTAATGACTCAGTCCCTAAGTAATATAAACTTTAGACGGAGAAAATCATGGTTGAAAACCCGTGGTTTTCTCCATTTTTTATTGATTTTTCTATCTCCGTTTCCTCACTCAACGTACCTTTGTACGGCTCTCGCTCGTTAGCAGAAGATTTTCGCTCTATCCGTTCGCCCCGGTTCTGTCTCATTAAGAATTCGATGAAATCTCAGGTTTTCTTTGGTTTTCTCTTTTTTCTTTCGCTTATCTTCAATTCTTAATGTGACAGAACTTTTTACTTTTTTCCGTTCCATTATTGACAAAGTTTCTTTGTTTTCTACCTTTTTTTGTATTATCAACGAATTTTTGACTTGCATACTTCCAAGAAATGTGTTATCATATAAACAATACAACGAAGGAGCAAAAAAATGAAAATATACGATATATCTCAAGAAGTATTATCCTGCGATGTTTACCCTCAAGACCCTGTTCCCAAAGCAAACAAGATCTTCTCTATTGAATCGGGTGACTTATATAACCTTAGTGAATTCAGCATGTGCGCACATAACGGAACTCATGTAGATACACCGTTGCACTTCATAAAAAACGGCAAAGCGATTGACGAAATAGAGTTGTCGCAATTTGTCGGAGCAGCCTTTGTTGTAAGCTGCGAGGGATTACTCGAAGCAAATGATGCCGAAAAGATACTCGCCAAAGTAAGAGAGGTGAGTAACGAAGCATCAAAACGCATACTCATAAAAGGTAACACAACAGTCACAGACTCTTTTGCAAAGGTGCTTGCAGACAGCGGTATTCTGCTCCTTGGAGTAGAGAGCCAGAGTGTCGGTCCGATAGATGCGCCGATGTCAACTCACCTGATACTGCTCGGTAAAGGAGTTGTCCTGCTTGAGGGTGCGAGGCTTTACGATGTTCCGGACGGTGAGTATCTTTTGTGCGCCGCACCTTTGAATCTTTTGGGGTTTGAAGGTTCTCCTTGCAGAGCAATATTGATTGAAATGTAAAAAAAGACGAGATTTAATGTGTGCCCAACTTCGAGCATCCTACTAAATCTCGTCTTTTTTGTTTTATCACTCAGTTATTTCGATATTTGCCAAAGCATCATCATACTTTGATGCTCTTATCTTTATAGCTGTACCTTCGGGTGAGTTTACGTTTGCTATTTTGATCGATTCGGGAAGATAAAGCTTGTTTACTTCATCCTCTATAGATTCGGGAGTGGCATTATGTATATCGTATATATACAAGTTACCACCTTCAACAACCAAACCGTCTATAGTAACAGATCTTGTGACATAATTCGAAAGTCCGTTAAAGAAGCTAACCCATCTTCCAATGACAACTGTATCCAATTCACTGCCCATTCTGCAGTTTTTAATGATTACATCGCCGTCAAAGCAACTGTTATAATCCATACGAAGATGAACGAAGGCTGCACCACATGATATACGGTAAACGTTTTCGATATACAATTCACCGCCGCCGATAACGAGTATACCGAATCCCAAAGTAGAGTTGGTTATTCTCGCATTGTGAAGGCCCTGATGGGAATCAAAGCGGTCAAGATAACACTCATCCATCGTTACGTTACGGCAGAAGTTACTGCCCATAACACCGTGATACATCTTTCTGTTGGTGATGACCTCGCCCGTTTCCTTATTCTCGTATTGGACAAGCTTCTTAAAGTTGAGATTTACACAGTCATTTGCGGTAATATCATAACTTCCCATCTCGTTACGTACATTTCCCTTTTCGTGACGAGTCACTCCTTGATAGAAGCTATACGCTTGGTGTCCCTGTACGCGACACTCTGTCATAAGTGCATTATAGCAACGGTAAAAGGCAAAGAATCCTATGTAAGGAACACCGTATGACTTATCTGCGCCCCAAAAATCAATAACTCCGTCACCGTTTCTGTCAATCTCAATGGTCATATCCTCACCCTCTATCGAGTGATCGATATTGTATACGGTAGTATTAGATCTCTCGACACAAACTCCTCTGCCATAGTAGCAATAGTGATTCTCGTAATCGGGATCAACCTTCTTTGGGCTTGGAACTATCGTCTTAATGCGTCCGTTACCAATAGACACCGGAACATCGTCGGTAGAATATACAGTAATCTTTGTTACGCCTTCATAATCATATTGGATGGGCGTGGTAGGATCAACGTTGCCATTTTTATCAACGAGTATCATTTCGTTCTTATTGACACCGTCGTTTGCGTTCATACCGTAACGCATATATATCTTTTCGCCCTCGTTTTCAACCTTTATAAGACAAGACTTATCAAAGGTCATACCTACGTTGGTCTGTCCTCGTGAAAGTTTAAATCCCTCGGGTACGGGTAAAGAAACCGGTTCATTATCCGAGGTTACTGTAAAAACATTGACACCGCGAAGCTTACTTTCCCAGTGAACGGTGCTGTCATCAAAGATAAGAAGTGCTCCGTTCCAATCCGTATCGGTTTTAACTGATATAGTCGATTCAAGCGATCCAATATAGTATGCAGCATCCGTTCTTCCCACTACGGGTAAGCCACTTTCATTTGCGGCGTTATGTGCGGCTCTGATGGCTGCCGAATCATCGGTAGCACCGTCACCTTTGGCACCGTAATCTTCATAACGAATAACAGGCATTATTTTCTCATCGGCGGAACATCCGCACTTTATACAGTTTTCCATATTTCCTCCTGCTTTGCAGAAATTCAAAAACATATATATGTCATTTTTTAACGCTTTTTCAAACAAACAAGCGCGAAACGACAATTATTATTTACATTTTATGGTGCTAAGCTTAATTATGTTAAATTCAGATCTCTCTTACGAGCATAATTAACTTCTCGGTGTTTTCCGAAAATGCGCTTTAAAACATCGGGATTATCTTGACTGAAAATTTGCACAACGAAATCCCATAAAACAAAATCACACCTATTCAAAACGCCGGAATGTTGTTTTTTACTTTCTTTTTGCATGCACTCTAAAATGTTTACAAAAACCGATCGTAGGTATTATACATCTTTTTTTCGTGTTTGTCTACACATTTGCCGAAGAAAAATAATTTTTTTTGCGCCATTTTTTTCACTTGTCACTTTTTAACAAAGCTGCTTATACTTTTTTGGTTGCTTTGCATCTTGACATTTTTCCCCTATTGAATTAAAATATTAACAGTTAGTTTAATATATTTAAAAGGAGCAAAACATGAAACGAACTAATCTCAGACGGCTTTTGCCGCTCTCGCTGACTGTTATAACCGTAATCATCTGTATTTTCGGTATAACTGCTACAGCGACAACCTCCACTCATTCAAACGAGATTAAATTTGCTAATATCGTTTTGAACAATGACGTGGACATTCTCTTCTGGGTAGATATTTCCGAAGAGGATGCACAGAACAAAAACACGTTCATGACATTTAATGACGGTTCTCCCGTTTCCTACTCCGAGACAAAAACTTACGGCGGTGCTACCTACGTAGTTTACCGTTATAACGACGTTTTGCCTCAGGATATCGGCAAGCCTGTCACCGGTAAGTTATACGTAAACGGGGATATGAACAGCATATCTACGTTCAACGTTAAAG
Source organism: Eubacteriales bacterium (assembly GCA_045634385.1). GTDB lineage: Bacteria > Bacillota > Clostridia > Oscillospirales > CAG-272 > UBA1740. The sequence continues at coordinate 21,008 of JAZRAE010000096.1, forward strand.
ACTACTGTCAGTATATACTGACTAACAGTAAGTCTGACTCTCTCAAGTCACTTATCAGTGATCTTTTGGTTTACGGTGCAGAGACTCAGCTTCTGCTCGGTGAATCTGTAGAGAACCTTGTTACCAACGGAATCACAGGACTCGTTCCAAGAGAGACTCCTGATGAAATCAAGGTGCTTTACAATACAGAGGTGAGCGATACCCTTAATCGTGATGAAGAAGCTTCTATCGGCGATGCCAAAGTCAGTATGACAAATGGCGTGGAACTTACCTTTGACATCAATCTTCCCGACGGTACGGATCCTTCCGATTACTTCGTATGTATGACCATTAACGGCCGCGAGCAGGAAGTAAGAGTGGTCAATGTAGGTGTTAAGTATAAGGCTGTATTTAACGGCTTCTACGCATATGAACTCTTCGATCAGGCTAAGGTTGACGTATATAAAAATCGTGTACGCGTGAGCGAGTCGGTTACATTCTGCCTTGCTTCTTACATCAATGCGATCAATAACAATCCTGATTACACCGCAGTTACCAACGCTTATTATAACTACGCTTACTCTGCTCACGTTTACGGTGGTGCTCATTCACTCAGCATGCCCGGTGAGTTAGATACGGTAGGTGTTCCCAACCTCCGTTATGACGGTAACGGAACAATTACATATTACTGTTCCCTTTGCGGTGAGGTTATTGACGCTGTGAATGCGACCAACATCCGTGACTTTGAGGGCAGCCATACCAACGGCTCTCTTTCTAATAAGGTTAACAATGCTCAGCTCTTTACTGTTACCACCGAATCCGAGCTTCTTGCGGATAACACCTCTAACAGATATCTGTCTATCGTGAGAAACCACGCCACAGATTTCGGCTCCGGTACTCTCGGTTACTACATCACTCCCGATCACGCAGATTACGTAACACTTCTTGACAAATTGGATGAGAACGGACTGTACAAGGACACTAAGTTCACCCTCTCATTTGACGTTAAATCTCCCGATGCAGGTCTTGTTGCAACTTCAGTATATCTACAGAACGGCAACACAACCGGTTCCGGCCGTTATTTGAAGCTCTTTGACATCTCCTCTGCAGGTGAACTCACAAGAGAGGCGACAAACATTGCAGCAACAGGTACTGTCGAAAGTGGTGATTGGACAAACATCACATTGACTATCGAGATGTTTGAGGATAACGGTGAGAAGTTCATTTATCTTGAATATTACGTAAACAACGAGCTCGTATCTAACTTCTCCGTTGCAAACACTCTTCAGCAGGGATCGTTCACAAAGGTTCATATAGCTGCAGGTACCAGCGGTCTTGATGACGGTCAAGGTATTTATTTCGACAATTTCATATTTGCTCTCGGTTGCGTACACTCCTTCTCCGAGGATGTCGTAACATACATAGATAAGGTTAATAACGGTAATCTCCGTCAGATCATAGACAAGATCAACAATGATTTTGACGCTACCGATTTCACTACAGTAGTTCGTTGGGACGGTAAGTCCAGCAAAACCTATACCGAGACACAGTGGCTCGTAGGTATGCCCACAGACGCATATCCCGATCCTCTCGCAACTCCCAAGAATTATCAGCACCCGAGACTTCTCTTCAACTCCTCGGATATTCCCTCTATTATACGAAATATGGAAGATCCCGTGAATAAGGACGTCTTCTCTGCCTTCCTTAAGAGAGTGCAGACCTCGACCGACGGTAAGCTCACATCCACCGAGTACATTGCTCCGGCGGCATTCGAGCATACCAACTACAATACAACAGTTCTCAGAGCCATCGAGGCTAAAGCTCTCTATTATGCAGTATTCAAGAATAGCGCAGGATATGACGATGCCGTTCTCCGCGGATACGAGGCTATCTACGCAATTAAGAATTACCTCTTGACCTTCGACGTTCAGTGGGATAACTCTGACCAGTGCCGTATGTACGGTGAAGTAATGTATTACACCGCACTCGTATACGACTGGTGCTACGACCTTCTCACCGACGAGGATAAGACACAGCTTATGCTCGGTGTACAGAACCTTTGCTGCGACGGTACAAGTAATGCTCCCTGGAAGGGCACGACTCACGAGGGCCGTAAGCTTGAGGGTGGTTTCCCAGCTCTCGGTGTTGAGGCTCAGACTCCACTTACCGGTCACGGTGCAGAGGCTCAGGTTCTTCGTGACTATTTCTCCTTCGCTATCGCAATATTCGACGAGGATCCTACCTGGTACGACTACGTTGGCGGTATGATCTACTCTCAGTACGTTGATGCACGTAACTACTTCTACACTGCAAGCTACTACCCTGACGGTTCTGCAGGCTATAACGTTTACCGTTTCGTATGTGACCTTTACAACGCTTGGCTCTTCAAGGGCATGGGCGTTGAGCTTCCCTACAACGAGGAAGATATGGCGTCCGTTATCCACGGCTTGATGTCCATGGAGATCAACGATAACTTCATGTTCGCAACCGCAGACGGCTCAGGTACCTCCTCCTACGGTCAGTACAGACTTAATTCTACCGTCGGTGACGCAGCTCTTATTTCGTCCTATCTCTTCAATGATAATACAGCATTGCAGATAGCGCTCAGACTCTGCGCATACAGCCACGGCGTAAGCGGATATACTCATCAGCTCGGTATAAGCAGCGCATACTATCTCATCCTTACTTCCAACGAATTGGAAACCACTATCGCTGATTACGGTTCAGAAAACAATTACTTCTATGAGACCTACAGAGATAAGATAGACAACGTAGAATACCACGCAGGATTCCAGCAGCAGGTAGTATCCCGTAATAGCAAGGACGAGGATAGCGTAGTTGTACTTACTCAGGGTGCACAGCACTACCCCGGCGGACATACTCACCAGAATGCAGGTAGCTTCCAGATCTGGTATAAGGGTATGCTCACCCGTGACGACGGTCTTTATGACGCGTACGGAAGTGACCATCACTTCTACTTCCATATGTCCGGTACGGCACACAATACCCTTCTTGTTTATAACAATGATATGAAGAATGATCCCGTAGGACCTACAAACAAGATAGGCTACTATAACGGTGCTCAGAAGTACGAGCTTAGCATTCCCGCAGGCTTCAATTCTTGGATCGAAGACAGTAAGTTCTCCTACGGTAAGCTTATCGGTATGCAGACCGATGACGAGACTAACCCCTCTTACGTATACTTCGCAAACGATATTACCAACGCGTATGACTACGAGACGGTTGACTACGTTGAGCGTTCGACTATGACGCTCTACACCGGCGACGAGGAGACTCCTATGGTAATGTTTATCTACGATAACATCACCTCTGACAAAGCAGACTTTAGGAAGACCTTCCTTCTCCAGTGTGTAACAGCACCCGAGATCGACTATGAAAACAACACTATAACTGTTGATAACGGTGAAGGTAAGCTCGTTCTCACTTCCCTTCTCGGCGCAGATGATATCAAGGCGTACGGAAGAACAAGTAAGGACGGCGTAGTTAAGGATATGGAATACTTCTACGTTCTTGACGAAAACGGCAATCCCAAGACCGATGCAAGCGGTAATTACATTCTTACCGACGAGTACGGCAAGGAGCGTTTCTATCTCAGTAACGCAGGTACCAGCATCAATCCCGGCGGTGCATCAAGTATCGGTGACAATAACAGCGACCTTAACATAGTTTGGGGTCACGTTGAGATTAGCCCTGCGGCTATAACAACCAACAACCAGCTCGTAAACGTTCTTTACGTAAGCGATTCCGGTACCACAGTTACTGCAACTCCCACTCTCGTTCAGAGTGCATTCATGACAGGCGCTACATTCAAGAACCATACTTCAATGTTCGTAACAGACAGTGTCTATGCTTCTGACGAGCACACGTTCGAAATCACCGGTGAGGGCACTATGACCTACTACATCGGCGGCATCAACGAAGGTACTTGGACGGTTACCATCAACGGTGTTGAACTTGGAGACTACGAAGTTACCGATGAGGGCAAGATGCTCTCCTTCACAGGCGAGACCGGTACTGTAACTCTTACTCCTCACAACACTCGTCCCGCAGGAACAAGCGCAATCAGATATAATCTTGATGGCGGTAAGCTTCCTGAGAATTATCCCACTTATTACTACCACGGCGAAGTGACTGCACTTCCCATGCCCGAAAAGAATGGTGCAACCTTCGAGGGTTGGTACACCGATAAGAACTTCAAGAACAAGATCACCCAGATCTCCAGAGATATGAACGATACTCTGACACTGTACGCAAAATGGTCTGCTCCGATTGTCAACGTTGACTATACAACGGGCGGAACAATCGCTGACCACATTGGATTGACCTATGCTCCCGATGGCGGAGGTATATTCAGAGTCATAAACGGAGAAGATTGTTACCTCGTTTGGTCGGATTCCGACTCCAACGGTTCTTCTATCATCGGTAAGGACGGTAAATATTCCGTATACGCTGCCGACTCTCTCAAGGTTAGTTTCGTTCTCACTCTCGGCTATAACGATGACGCACCTCTTCTTCCCTTCTCGATCTACTTAAGAGATACAAAGACTACCACCGGTAGCAACAGATTCCTTAACATCTTCAAGATGGATGCAAGCGGAAAGTGCTATCTTGGACAAAGCATTCAGTTTGAGCAGCTCTCAACTGCCGGTGCAACTACCATTCGTTTCGTACTCGACTTCGAGGCAGGCAAGATACTTGCATACAATGAGAACGGCGAGTGCTTAAAGGAAGTAGATATGGCATCTGCCGGTATCAAACTTCCCGGTGAGTATAAGTCTTATGCCGATTGGTTCCAGAACCTCAGCGGAACCGGAAGCTCACTTATCACGATGAAGGCTGCGGCTGCAGGTTCAATTCGCGTATACGGTGTCAAGGTATTGTCGGGCAATATTTCCGAGTCTTGTAAGAACTTCGGTGCAAACTCTACCACTCACGAGTGGGATGACGGCGTTGTTATCAAGCCCGCTTCTACCACAGACTGTATGCCCGGTGTTATCAGATACACATGTCTTACCTGTAATATAACCAAGGAGGCTGCATTGGTATCCTCTATACCTCACGCTTCTATGACACAGACAATGGTGGATGGTAAGTTGGCATATGCGTGTGGCAAGTGCGGTTGCTCCTTCTCACCTGCAAGCGGTTACTTCCTTGACGGTACTGCATATAATGGAATAATCGGTTCCGGTAACGCTAAGGATTATGAAACTCTCGAAGGCACACATCAGCCTGTAATAAACAACAAGGGTCAGTATGAGCTTATAAACGATAGCGGCAATAGAGGCGCACTCGAGCTTTGGGTTCCCTCCATGGGCGCAAATATGAGCGGATTCAACTCCATGAATAACTCGCTTGGCTTCATATCGTTCAAAGTTAACGCTCTTACCGAGGAAAACATCAACTTCAACTTTGTTGACACAAGCGCAACAGGTTCAAGATGGTCTCCCGATTGGTGCATTACCGACGCGTTTGTCAGC
>JAZRAE010000097.1:0-15313 GCA_045634385.1 Eubacteriales bacterium
CAATACCGTGTCGGTTCGACCCCGACTACCGGCACCAAAAAAAGAAGTCGCATCGGCGACTTCTTTTTTTGTATTCATTGCAATGCAATGGCATATTATCAGTCCTTTGGACTATATTATCCTAAAAAATGATGAAAAATATGTTATAAAAAACTTTTACCAAGTCACATAAATTTTAAATATATATATTGTATTTTCTCGAATTTTATGCTACAATATATCTGTATAATTGTGTTTATAAGGAGGTGCTATGTCCGAGAATATGACTTTTTCAGCTCGTAATGCAGTTCTGTCAAATCTTGAGCGTCTGTCACGCGAGCAGAGTATTATCAGCGAGCAACGTATGCTTGAGCTTTCAGATATTGTGCTTCCTATGGTTGATATGTCCGTTGCGTTTCTCAATGACGGACTTGAATGTTATGAGATGCTTTCGGTTTTATCTGATGAAGTCACTAATTTTAAGTATCCGATGTCTGAGGACGCCACAGCCGATCATCGCACGCTTGTAAAAAAGAGTCTTGACACTCTTATTTTTAGCGATAGGCAGATGCTTACCGATCTTTACCTTAGTAGCTTGGCTAATGTGGGATATAGTATTACGGAACTTGACTTTCTGCCAAGTATTCTTGGTCGAGAGACCTTCACATATGTACGCAATAGATTTTCCGATGAGGCTTATGATGTTTTCTCACAGGACTTCTTAGATCCTAAAGTCAAGTACTCACAGACATTTAAGGACTGCGCGCAGGCGGTATCGTTTGGAGATATCACTTACTGCCTTTTACCTCTTGAGGAAAAGGGCGGTGTAAGACTTCCAACTGTTTCCGAGATAATCTTCAGAAACGATTTTAAGATTAATTCCGTCATACCCGTATTCGGACCTGACGGTAACGCGGATATGAAGTATGCACTCGTTTCCAAAAGCTTCATTGTTCCCACAAGAAAGAAGGAGGACGATCTTTACCTTGAGATAAGAATCGGTAAAATGGATGATACGTCGCTTTTAGAGGTATTTGGTGCTGTAAAATACTTTGGTATGAGTGTGTATCGTGTAAATACCGTCACATTCGACACCGAGGGAGAAGAAGAAACATATTTCTCCGTTGTAATAAAGGACAATGGTAACACCTTTGTACCGCTTTTAACGTATCTTACGTTATTTATACGGGATTTTGTGCCCGTTGGTATATATAAAAATTTAGAATAAGAAGGGAATAAAGAAAAATGAAAAAGCATATTGAATACAAGACAAAAGGTACCTGCGCAAGAGCAGTAGTAGTTGAAGTTGAGGACGGAGTAATTACCGATTGCGCGTTCGTTGGTGGATGTTCCGGCAACACACAGGGCGTTGCATCCCTTGTCATCGGAATGAAGACTGAGGACGCGGTAGCAAAAATTAAGGGTATTAAGTGCGGTATGAAGTCTACCTCTTGCCCCGATCAGCTCGCTCTCGCTCTTGAAGAAATTTCCAAAGCGTAATTTGAAAAAATATAAACGGAGGAACTTCGCGATGAAAAATTATCAGATTGAATTTGACAAATGGTTGGCATCCGACAAACTCACTGCCGATGAGAGAGCAGAACTTCTTTCTATTCAGAATGATGAAGAAACCAAGGAGCTTCGTTTTGGAGCGGCTATGGACTTTGGTACGGCAGGACTTCGTTCTACTATGTATATGGGTATCGGTTGTATGAACCGCTTTACCGTAGCTCATACCACTCGCGGTATCGCTGCACTCATCAAGGCTGAGGGCGGTGAGTCTCGCGGAGTTGCTATTGCATACGACTCCCGTAACCATTCCGAGGAGTTTGCACATGTGAGCGCGTGTGTTCTCGCAGGCGCAGGCATTAAGTCTTATATCTTTAACGGACTTCGCCCCACTCCCGAGCTTTCCTATGCTGTAAGAGAGACAGGCGCGCTTGCAGGTATCAATATTACTGCATCTCACAATCCAAAGGAGTATAACGGCTACAAGGCATATTGGGAGGACGGTGCACAGCTCGCTCCCGAGCATGCAAGTGTAGTTGCAAATGAAAGAAATAAATTTGATCCTCTTGATACCGAGGGTATCGCAGATTTTGATGAGGCAGTAAAGAGCGGACTTATCACTATTCTCGATGAGAAATTCGATGAGAAGTATCTTGATGAAGTAGTTGCTACCGCGATTAATCCTGATCTTGTAAGAGAGGTTGCTGATTCTCTCAAGGTTGTATACACCCCCCTCCACGGTGCCGGCTACAAGCTTGTTCCCGAGGTGTTTAAGAGAATTGGACTTAAGCATCTTTACACAGTTGAGAGTCAGATGACTCCCAATGGAGATTTCCCGACTGTTAAGAAACCTAATCCCGAGTATCCTGATGTATTTACCGATGGTATCAAGATTGCAAACGAAGTAGGATCCGATCTCGTAATTGCCACCGACCCCGATTCCGATAGAGTAGGCGTTATGACCAGAACAAAGTCGGGCGAATTCGTTACCATCTCCGGTAACCAGATGGGTGCGCTTCTTCTTGACTATGCTATCGCACAGAGAAAGCTTCTTGGCAAGCTTCCCGAGTATGCATACTGTGTAAAGAGCATCGTTTCTACAGATATGGCATATAAAATAGCGCAGAGTAATGGAATTAAGCTTCACGACGTTCTCACAGGCTTTAAGTTCATTGGCGAAACTATCAAGAATTATGAGAAGGAAGGTAAGGCGGACGGCTTCGTTCTTGGCTTTGAGGAGAGCTACGGATACCTTCTTGGCACATATGCAAGAGATAAGGATGCGGTTGAAGGATCTATGATGATTCTTGAGATGACCGCTTACTATAAGAAGCAGAATATGACCCTTTCAGATGCGCTTGAGGCTCTTTATGAGAAGTATGGTGTTTACGGTGAGAAGGTTATCGATATTTATATGGAAGGCCTTGATGGTATAGAGAAGAGAAAGCGCATTATGCAGTCACTCCGTGACAACGCTCCTACCTCTATCGGTGGATGCACCGTTGCTAAGGTTGGCGACTACAAAAAGGGCACAGTTCTCACCGTTGCTACCGGTGACGAGGCAACCACAGGTCAGCCTGCATCCGACGTTCTTTATTACACTCTTGAGAATGAGGATAAGATAATAGTTCGTCCTTCGGGTACCGAGCCTAAGATCAAGATCTACATTCTTGCTCACGCAGATGATAAAAATACGCTCAATAAAAAGACCGAGCTTTACGCTATAGATTCCAGAAAGATGACAGAGGTTTAATCCCTCTTTAGGATAACGAAAGTGACAGAAAAGCAAAAACATATAAGAAATTTTTCAATTATTGCTCATATTGACCACGGTAAGTCTACGCTCGCAGACCGTATTCTTGAGAAGACCAAGACGGTTGCCTCGCGTGATATGGAGTCTCAGATTCTTGATAATATGGATCTTGAGCGTGAGCGCGGAATTACCATTAAGGCAAGAGCGGTAAAGCTCAATTACAGAGCATCTGACGGTGAGGATTACGTATACAACCTCATCGACACTCCCGGTCACGTTGACTTTGGCTACGAGGTATCCCGTTCGCTCCAGGCTTGTGAGGGCGCACTCCTTGTTGTTGATGCTACTCAGGGCGTTGAGGCACAGACCCTTGCCAACGCTTATCTTGCGGTTGACAATAATCTTGAGATACTTCCCGTAATAAATAAAATTGATCTTGCCTCTGCCGATATCGAGGGTGCAAGACGCGAGATAGAGGATATTATCGGCATTCCCGCCGAAGGGTGTCCTGCCGTTTCAGCAAAGAACGGTATAAATATTGAGGATGTTCTCGAGAAGATAGTTACCGATATTCCCGCACCAATCGGAGATCCCGATGCACCTTTGAAGGCATTGATCTTTGACTCTCATTACGATTCATACCTTGGTGTTGTCGTGTATATCCGAATTTTCGATGGAAAAATCAAGGCAGGCGATAGAATTCGTCTTATGGCACGCGGTACTGAATTTGACGTGGTTGAGGTTGGTACTATGGAGCCGTTTGGTCTTTGTAAGTGTGAATCTCTGAGCGCCGGTGAGGTTGGATATATTACCGCATCTATCAAGACGGTGGGTGATACTCGTGTAGGTGACACTGTTACTACGGCTATTTGCGGTGCGGCAGAGCCTCTTCCGGGCTTCCGTGACGTACATCCTATGGTTTACTCGGGTATTTATCCCGCTGACGGTGCAAGATACGGTGATCTTCGTGACGCTCTTGAAAAGCTTCAGCTTAACGATGCCTCGCTCGTTTTCGAGCCGGAAACATCTGTTGCGCTCGGATTTGGCTTCAGATGCGGATTTCTTGGACTTCTACATATGGAGATCATCGAGGAGAGACTTGAGCGAGAGTTCAACCTTGATCTTATTACAACAGCTCCTTCGGTTATTTATAAGGTTAAGCTGAAGAATGGCGAGACCGTTATGGTAGATAATCCCTCTATGTTCCCGACTCCCGACGAGATAGATACTTCTTATGAGCCTATTATGAAGGCTACTGTAATTACCCCCACCGAGTTTGTCGGTGGAATTATGGATCTCTGTCAGGACAGACGAGGTGTATTTGTGGATATGAAATATCTCGACACCGAGAGAGTAGAGCTTCATTATCAGCTTCCTCTTAACGAAATTATATATGATTTCTTTGATGCTCTTAAGAGTCGTTCCAAGGGTTACGCATCTCTTGACTATGAGCTTCACGGCTACGAGGCTTCTAAACTTGTTAAGCTTGACTTTATGCTCAACGGTGAGGTTGTTGACGCACTCTCATTCATAGTATTTGAAGACAGAGCTTACGGCAGAGCGAGAAAGATAGCGGAGAAACTTAAGGAAAATATTCCGCGTCAGCTCTTCGAGATTCCTATTCAGGCGGCAATCGGTTCAAAAATTATCGCAAGAGAGACCGTAAAGGCTATGCGCAAGGACGTACTTGCGAAGTGCTACGGCGGTGATATTACCCGTAAGAAGAAACTGCTTGAAAAACAGAAAGAGGGTAAAAAGAAGATGCGTAAGCTTGGTAGCGTAGAGGTTACGCCCGAGGCGTGTATGGCGGTTCTGAGGCTCGATGATGGCAACTGATAGCCTTGGACTTTATGTCCATATTCCATACTGTGTCCGAAAGTGTAATTACTGTGATTTCTGTTCTTTGCCAATAGCTCACTTGGATGTACCAACGGCTTATGTCGACCGCTTATGTGATGAAATTCTTTCTTACGAGCATAGGACTGTCAAGCCGGTTGATACCGTGTATTTCGGTGGCGGAACACCGTCGCTTCTTTCGCCTTTACAGATGAAGAGAATTGTCGATACAATTCGAAAGGCGTTTGATATTTCTCCCTTGGCGGAGATTACCTTTGAGGCAAATCCAGGAACGCTTACAAGTGAAAAGATAGAAGCTTTCTATGGGCTTGGATTTAACCGAGTTAGTATAGGGCTTCAATCAACTCACGAAAAAGAGATGAAAAAACTTGGCAGAATTCACAATTACAATGATTTCCTTTCTTGCTACAGAATGTTACGCGATGTTGGATTTAAGAATATCAGCGTAGACTTGATGTATGGTATACCATACCAGACAAAAGATAGCTTTGCCGAAACCGTAAAAAGCGTAATAGCACTTTCACCCGAGCATGTTTCCGCGTACGGACTTATGATTGAGGAAGGAACCCCTTTCTTTACAGAGCGCAATAACTTAGATCTTCCGTCACTTGATGATGAGTGTGATATGTATGATATTGCAAGGCAACTTCTTTTGGACTCCGGCTATGAACATTACGAGATCTCTAACTATGCAAAGCAAGGTTATAGGTCAAGGCACAATTCTCTTTATTGGAATCTTGGAGAATACATCGGTGTTGGTGCAGCAGCTCATTCATTCTTTGAAGGGGTGAGATATTCTAACTCCGAGAATGTTGACGAGTATATTGCTTCACGCGGACATATTTGTAAGGACGAGAAAGAATCCGACTCGGATTTAGCATATGAATTTGCTATGCTAAAGCTTAGGACTAAAGAAGGCTTCTCTCTTTCAGAGTATAAGTCTCGATTTGGATCATCCTTTACAGACGGAAAAGAAGTTATTATCAATAGGCTACATAGAGAAGGACTGATAAGCTTAAGTGATGAACGAATTTTCCTTACTGAACGCGGCTTTTATCTTAGCAATTCCATACTTGTTGAAATTCTTTAAAACCACTTGACAATTTGTATATTTATAGTATAAAATATAGATAGAAAAATAAAATAATATTAGGAGACTAAAATGGCAGATTTTGAAAAGAATCCCGAGCTCGAAGAAGAGCTTGATGAAAACATTATAACTCTTACCGATGAAGATACCGGTGAAGAGCAGGATTTTGAGATTTGGGCTCAGGCTACCATCGATGAGAAGATTTACTTCGCACTTGTTCCTGTAGATGATGATGGTGATGAGTACGTTATTCTCAGAGCTACCGTTGACGGTGATGATCTTCTCTTTGAGACCATAGAGGATGATGATGAGTTTGAGAAGGCAGAGGACTACTTCAACGATCTTCTTTTCAGCGAAGTTGACTACGACGAGAATTAATTAAAGATTTTTTCTTCCTGCGGAGTGCGTGATATTGTGATATTTGGACCGACACACTTACAAAGGGAGTCTGGACTTCTTTTATCGGGATGCAGGCCTCCTGTGCGGGACTGTTCGTAAGAACCTCCCTAACACAGATGTTGGAAGCGCAATGAAAAAGAGAGGACACCCACCTGGTCATACCGGGTTAAAAATTGCCTTACACGGCTCTCGCGGGTATCTTAGCGCGTCATTCGTAAGAATGGCGCGCTAAAGTTATGATTGCTTTCTCCAAGTTTTAAATTGGATAGGTAACCATATATATCAAGTGCAAAAGCGCTTCCATAGCGTTTGTGCATTAAATTTGTAACGCTGAGCAAAGTAAGTCTTATAACTTTAAACCTAAAGAACAGATGCCGTCTGTTCTTTTTTCTTTTTCAAATTCATATGCTTGTATATATAAAAAGCAAAGGATACAAGCTATGTCAAAAAAACTAAAAGGACTAAGCGAAAAAGAGGTTATTGCCTCTCGTGAAAAATACGGAACAAATGCACTTTTACGCATAAAAGGAAAGGGAATAATAAGGCGTTTTTTTGATAATCTATCCGATCCGATAATTAAAATATTAATAGCTGCACTTGCCCTTGAGGTTATATTTACCTTCGGTAACTGCAATCTTATAGAGGTTTTTGGTATTCTTGCCGCAATCCTTATTGCCACTATGGTTTCTACGCTTTCGGAGTATGGTAGTGAGCGTGCTTTCGCAAAGATAGAGGCTGAAACAAAGGGCAAAAAGGTTAGTGCAATTCGCTCTGGTAAGGATTCTTTGATCGATGCTGATGAGATAGTTGTCGGAGATCTTTTGTATCTCAAACGCGGAGAAAAACTGCAAGCGGACGGAAGGATTATAAAGGGAGAAGTTTTAGTAGATCAATCCGCCCTTAACGGTGAAAATATTGAGGTTAGAAAACATGTTTGTTCAGCGGGGGACTTTTCACTCTCTGATCATAATGCTGTATTTCGCGGCTCAATCATTTCAGATGGTGAAGGTGTCATGCGTGTCGAAAGAGTGGGTAGCGGAACTTATTACGGCAGACTTGCTGCTGACGTACAAGCACAAACCCGCGAAAGTCCATTGAAAATCAGACTCTCAAAGCTTGCAAAACAAATAAGCATAATTGGTTATATAGTTGCTATCCTTGTCGGCATTACATATCTGTTCAACGTATTTGTTGTTGATCAAGGATTTGTTCCTTGGCGTATTGCCGAGGCGGTGTGTGATACCAAAAATCTTTTGACTCATCTTTTGCGCGCCCTCACCCTTATGATAACTGTCGTTGTTGTTGCAGTCCCTGAAGGGCTTCCAATGATGATAACGGTAGTTCTATCCGCAAATATGAAGCGCATGGTTAAGGATAACGTTCTCGTCAAAAAACTCGTAGGTATTGAAACAGCAGGCTCGCTAAACATACTTTTTACAGATAAAACCGGTACTTTGACTACGGGCAAGCTCTCTGTAGACAGGTTTATTACAAATCAGGGATGTTACAAGAGTACTCAAAGCTTAAAAGCGGTACGTTCTGTGTACGATGCGGTTCTCTTATCTGCAAAGCTAAATACCGATTGTACGGTAAGCGGTACAGAAATTACGGGCGGTAATTCCACCGATAGGGCGATCTCGGAATGTTTTTTGACAGAGCGATGTGACGAGACGCGCATTATCTCAAAAACACCGTTTAAGAGTGAAACCAAGTACTCCTCGGTAACCCTGGCAGACGGCAGAGTGCTTTTAAAGGGCGCACCCGAGACGATACTTTCTTGCTGTAGCTATACCTACGGTGAAGATAGCAGACTCTACGCATCTGACCTGTCTTTTGTAAAAAAAGAATACTCAGCAGCAGTATCGAAGGGCGAGAGAGTTATCGCGGTTGCTCTTAGTAATAGCGAATGTACTGATAGGCTGATATTTGTTGCGCTTATCGTCCTTAAGGACAGATTAAGACCGGATGTCAGAACGTCTGTACAGAGTGTAATGCGTGCAGGCGTACAGATTGTTATGCTGACAGGAGATAATGTTGATACCGCGACGAGCATAGCCGAGGAATGTGGATTCTATAGAAAAAATGCAGGGCATATCGCCTTAACATCTGCTGAACTTGCATCGCTTTCCGATAATGAATTAAAAGAATTGCTGCCAAGATTACGTGTTGTTGCACGTGCTCTGCCCGATGATAAAGTCCGACTTGTGAAGATTTCTGCTAAATGCAATCTTGTTGTGGGGATGACCGGTGACGGCATAAACGATGCTCCCGCATTAAAGCTTGCCGACGTTGGATTTGCTATGGGCAGCGGTACAGATATAGCAAAAAGTTCTGCAGATATAGTTATCCTTGACGATAGCTTTGAGGCAATTTCAAAAACGATTCTTTATGGTAGAACTATTTTTAAGTCAATTCGTAAATTTATTACTTTTCAGCTTATTATGAATCTTGCTGCCTGCGGAATAACACTCATCGGTCCGTATTTGGGTGTTGATACTCCAATAACAATAATTCAAATGCTGTGGGTAAATATTATTATGGATACCCTCGGTGGTCTTGCTTTTGCAGGTGAGGCTCCGTTCTCGTATTATATGTTAGAAAAACCGAAACGCAGGGAAGAACCGATACTATCAAGGAAGATGTTATCACATGTTGTCCTCAACGGCATGTACACTCTTGCTCTATTGGTATTTTTCCTTACCTTCACGCCGTTACGTGTATTTTTTGGCTCGATCGACAGACACATTAGCGCATTTTACGCACTCTTTATCTTCTCGGGTATTGTAAATTCCTTTACCGCAAGAAGTGAAAGAATGTTTATCTGCTTCGGCATACTTAAAAATAGAGCGTTTCTTTTAATTATGAGCCTTATTACTTCAATACAAATATTTATAATATACTTCGGTGGTACCATATTCAGGAGTGTTCCGCTTACCCCCTCTGAGCTCGGATGCGTGGCATTACTCGCCACAAGCGTCCTCGTATTTGATAGCATAAGACGAGTTTTTCAAAAGCTACACTAAAATAAACATCAAAAACGGCAGGCGAAAGTCTGTCGTCTTAAGTTTGCATTTTTTAATATATCATCTAATAACTTTATTTAACGTAATACCGAATGTAATTCAAAAATATTATATATTTCTATTGACAAACGGAAACAAAAATGATAGAATATACGGGTAAGTTGCTGGAATGGCGCAGTGGTAGCGCAATTGATTCGTAATCAATAGGCCGTGGGTTCAAATCCCATTTCCAGCTCCATACCCTAAGGGTTCGTGTGGTCTTTCTCGGTCCTCACGAACCTTTTCTTACGAAAAGAAAAACGAGGTTTATTATGGATTTATGTAATCTTTCTGTAATACGCGAGCTTATGGCGGATGCGGGTATAACATTCCGCAAGGAGTTTGGACAGAACTTCCTTACCAACAGAATAATTCCCGAGGACATCGCGGATAATTGTACCGATAATTCCGAGAGTATGATCCTTGAGATTGGTCCGGGAATCGGATGCCTTACTCAAGAGCTTGCAATCAGATATAAAAAAGTAGTGGCAGTCGAGATAGACAGAGGACTTATCCCGATTCTTGGCAGGACTATGGCAGAGTATGATAATGTCACTGTTATCAATGATGATATTATGAAGGTTGACCTTCAGGCACTCGTTGACGAGCATTCCGAAGGAATGCCCGTTGCAGTATGTGCGAATCTGCCGTATTACATCACCACGCCTATACTTATGCGCCTTCTCGAATCGGGTGTAAAGTTTACTTCTATAACTATTATGATACAGAACGAGGTTGCCAGCCGACTTGTTGCCAAGCCCGGAAGCTCGGATTACGGCGCGATTACTGCTGTTCTCGGCTATTACGGTGTGGCAAAAAAGCTCTTTAAAGTCAGCGCAGGCTGTTTTGTTCCCGCACCTAAGGTTGATAGTGCTGTAGTTCGCATTGATCTTTACCGCGAGCCTAAGTATACACCTAAGAACGAGAAGCTCTTCCGTGATCTTATCAAAGCTGCGTTTGAGATGCGCAGAAAGACGCTCCAAAACGCAGTTTGCGCCAAGCTCCCGTATTCAAAGGACGCCGTACTTGAAGCAATCCGTGCGATAGGGCACCCCGATACCGTCCGCGGCGAACGTCTCTCAACCGAGGATTTTGTTAAGCTTGCAGACGAACTTTCAAAATAATTTAAAATATGAAATAAGACCGATTTTACCCACAAAGCAGGTAAAAATCGGTCTTTTTCTTTTTTAATCTATCCACCCAAGTGATCTTTCAACCGCACGTCGCCACGTCCTGACGTGTGATTCTCTCCATTCATCGCTCTGGGTTGGTGTAATTGTCTTTTCTATGCCGTTATTAGCCTTGATCTCCTCAATGGATTTATATACACCGAGTGCAAGACCGCATAAATATGCCGCACCGAGTGCCGTCGTTTCGATACATTCGGGTCTTTCCAGCGTTACGCCGAGTATATTTGATTGGAAATCAAGCATAAGGTTGTTTGCGCTTGCGCCACCGTCAACCTTGAGCTTCTTAACCTTAATATCGGTAGATCTCTGCATAAGATCAACAACGTCGACGACCTGATATGCAAGTGATTCAAGTGTAGCTCTTATCAGGTGATATTTTGTAGTTGCTCTCGTTATACCTATGATAACGCCTCTTGCATAAGGATCCCACCACGGAGCACCAAGTCCCTGAAATGCAGGCACGATCATCACTCCACCCGAGTCCTTGACCTTGGATGCATAGTATTCACTATCCGCTGCCGACTCAATAATTCTTAAACCGTCTCTTAGCCATTGTATAGCTGCACCGCAGGTAAATACCGAGCCCTCAAGAGCATAGGTCACCTTATCTCCTATACCCCAACCGATAGTTGTAATAAGACCGTTGGTGGTCACGTAAGGCTTATCGCCCGTATTCATAAGTAAGAATGCGCCTGTGCCGTATGTGTTTTTCATCTCACCCACATCGAAGCAGCATTGACCGAATAGGGCAGCTTGCTGGTCACCCGCAACGCCCGCTATCGGTAGCACAGCACCAAGAACTCCTAAATCGGTATAACCAAACAAGCCTGATGAAGGCTTAACCTCCGGGAGCATGGAAGAAGGGATATTAAAGAGATCGAGAAGCTCATTGTCCCACTCGAGAGTGTGGATATTGAAGAGCATTGTTCTTGCCGCATTTGAGTAGTCTGTTGCGTGCACTTTGCCGCCTGTCAAATTCCATATAAGCCATGAGTCGATCGTTCCAAAACACAGCTCTCCTTTTTCTGCCTTTTCTCTTGCTCCGGAAACATTTTCTAAAATCCAATGTAATTTTGTGGCAGAGAAGTATGGATCGAGAAGGAGTCCTGTTTTTTCCTTTATCATTTCCTCACGTCCGAGATTGCTCAGTTCTTGACAATAGTCAGCCGTTCTGCGGCACTGCCATACTATCGCGTTATAAATCGGCGCACCTGTTTTCCTATCCCATACCACCGTTGTCTCGCGTTGGTTGGTTATACCAATTCCATATACATCACTCCATGATCCGCCTATCTTAAGCAGAGCTTCTGTTGCTACCGCGATCTGCGTTGACCATATTGTCATTGGATCGTGCTCAACCCACCCTTCGTGTGGAAATATTTGTGCAAATTCGCGCTGTACCATACTTGCGATTTTGCCGTTTTTTTCAAACAATATACACCTTGAGCTTGTTGTGCCCTGGTCAAGTGCCATAATATATTTTTTCATATTGAAATTTCACCGTGAACGGAAAAGAAAAATAACCAAAAAGATAGGTTTAATTTCACGGCTTTTGAACTCCTTTTTGTGTACTTTAAATAAAAAACTTCCTCGGGGCATAATTACCCCGAGGATAAGTCTTATTCGATTTCAACGATTACATGCTTTCCGCATGTATTTGCCGCGGCCTTCATGACCTGGCGAATCGCTTTAGCAATTCTGCCATGACGCCCGATAACCATACCTGTATCGCCTTCGGCAACGGTAAGAACGAGCTTTACGTCGTTACCGTCAACGGTTTCGGTTACATTAACAGCGTCGGGATTGTCAACAATGGCGCGGGCAATATTGGTAAGTACCTGCTTAAGCTCCATTATTTATACCTTTCAATCCTTCCGTTATCGGTATGAATTACTTAATGATATCGGACTTCTTAAGAAGGGATCTAACGGTTTCAGTGGGCTGAGCGCCGTTGCCGAGCCACTTGGTAGCCTTTTCAGCATCGATCTTGATGTCTACGGGATTGCTGAGGGGGTTGTAGTAACCGATTTCCTCAATGAATCTGCCGTCGCGGGGAGATCTCTCGTCTGCAACAACTACACGGTAGAAGGGGTTCTTCTTGGAACCAAGTCTCTTAAGTCTGATTTTTACTGCCATTTTTCTTTTCCTCCAAAAAATGAATGTTTTATTTTTGATTTTTAATAATAAACGTTTTGTGTTGTCACTTTTCTTGTAAAGAAAGTAACCAAAGAAAAATTATAGATATGTTTCTATAATTTTGCATTCTGCATTCTGCATTACAAACCTACGGTTTGTCAAAAGGGAAGCTTCATTCCGCCAAATCCGCGGCGCTTACCCATATTTGAGAATTGCTTCATCATCTTTTTCATTTGATCGAACTGTTTTAGAAGCTTGTTTACGTCCTCAACCGATGTACCCGAGCCGTTTGCAATACGCTTTCTTCTCGAGCCGTTGATAATATCGGGCTTAAGTCTCTCTTGTTTTGTCATAGAGAGGATGATTGCTTCTGTCTTTGCCATCTGGCCTTCGTCAAGCTGTGCATTCTTAAGCGCGCCGGCATTAACACCGGGAACCATTGCGACGAGTTGTTCGAGATTGCCCATTTTTTTCAGCTGATGCATCTGCTCAAGGAAGTCATCAAGAGAGAAGGTTTGCTCACGCATCTTCTTCTCGAGTTCTTTGGCGTTCTTCTCGTCATAAGCCTGCTCGGCTTTTTCGATAAGAGAGAGAATATCTCCCATACCGAGTATGCGTGACGCCATTCTGTCGGGGTGGAACAGCTCAAGAGCATCGAGCTTTTCTCCCGTACCGATAAACTTGATCGGTTTTCCGGTAATATATTTGACGGATAGCGCAGCACCGCCTCGTGTATCACCATCCATCTTTGTAAGAACAACACCTGTAATGTCGAGCAGGTCGTTAAACGTCTTTGCAACGTTGACTGCATCCTGACCGAGCATTGCATCCACAACGAGAAGTATCTCGGAAGGTTCTGTTGCTCCTTTTATCTTTACAAGCTCTGCCATAAGCTCTTCATCTATGTGAAGACGTCCGGCAGTATCAATGAACACCATATCGTGTCCGTTCTTCTTGGCGTATTCAACACCTGCTTTGGCAATCTCAACGGGTGAGATCTTTGTGCCCATAGAGAAAACGGGGATATTAGCAGCTTCACCAACGATTTTGAGCTGATCGACAGCAGCGGGTCTGTAGACGTCACAGGCAACGAGCAGGGGAGATTTACCCTTGCGCTTATAGTATGATGCGATCTTTGCCGAATGTGTGGTTTTACCCGCACCTTGAAGACCTACCATCATAATTACCGTCGGAGGCTTAGGGCTGATGTTAATCTTGGGGGTCTCACCGCCCATAAGCTTTATAAGCTCTTCGTTTACTATCTTTACTATCTGTTGAGCGGGTACAAGGCTCTCAAGCACTTGTGCACCTACAGCTCTTTCGGTTACTGCTTTAACAAACTCTTTTACAACCTTGAAGTTAACGTCAGCCTCGAGTAGAGCGAGCTTGACCTCTCTCATACCTTCCTTTACGTCAGCCTCTGTGAGCTTGCCCTTGTTCCTGAATTTCTTAAAGGCATTAGCCAGTTTTTCGGTTAAACCTCCGAACATGGTACCTCCAATTCAGCACGTAGTGCGTAATTATCTTGCGATGATTATATCTTGTATCTCATCAAGTGAAGCAACAGTAGCTACAATATCGAGATTACCGTTCTTCAGCGCGTCCTTTATACCGCTGATAAGCTCTGCGGCTTTCTCAAGCTCTTCGTAATGCTCGGCAAGTCCAAGTCTCTCTTCAAGGAAGGAGAGCTGCTCCTCACCTTTCTTTATTACGTGCCTGACGCCCTGACGGGATATCCCGACTCCCTCGGCAATCTCCGAGAGAGAAAGGTCATCGTCGTAATATGCTTTCATAACATTTTTCGTATGCTCGTCGAGTACGTCACCGTAGAAGTCGAGAAGATATGCGAGCTTTAGATTTTTTTCAAACATAAATACCTCGCTTTTCTGCTGTAAAGCAAATTACTTTACAAGTATAACAGATTAATTCTTCTTTGTCAAGTACTTAAGATAAAAAATATATAAAAAATAACCAAAAAAATTGATTTTTTTTTGTAAAACCCCTTGATTTTTATCGCAATAGGTGATATAATCTATGAAGTATGAAATAAAACAGTAACCAGGTTGTAAAGCTGCTTGATCTTGGACCCTCTCAGCCAACTTCTGCGGCGTAGCATTTAGGATTACGTAAAATTTTAAAGGAGAAGAAAATGGCTAACATTAAGTCCGCAAAAAAGCGTATACTTGTAAACCAGGCTAAGGCGCTTAGAAACCAGATGATCAAGAGCCAGCTCAAGACTACTATCAAGAAGTTCAACGCTGCTGTTGAGTCCGGCGACAAGGCCGCTGCTTCTGAGCTTTACAGACTTGCTGTTAAGAAGGTAGACCAGGCAGTTGCT
>JAZRAE010000098.1:0-4593 GCA_045634385.1 Eubacteriales bacterium
ATGACCTCAAAAACTAAAACAATAGATATTTAATCTAAATAAGGGCTGATGTTGTTAATTTGTGACAAAATCAGCCCTTTAATTTCTACACGCTGTATGCACTTTCTTCAAACAAAAATCTTGAAATTGCGTATTAGTTTATAGTATAATTGAAGAAGGTTTTTTATACGGGGGGCTGTATTTTAGCACCAATACCACTAAGGAGAAACTTTTTTATGGAAAAGGTTTATACGAAATCGATTCGTAACGTAGCGCTCCTCGGACACAGCGGGGGCGGAAAAACTTCACTTGTTGAGTCTATGCTTTATATTTCTAGACTCACCGATCGTCTTGGAAACGTAGCAGACGGAAATACCGTTTGTGACTATGATCCCGAGGAGATTAAGAGAGGATATTCTATATCCGCAGCCACAGCACCCATGCTTTGGAACGGAACTAAAATAAATATATTGGATACTCCCGGCTTCTTTGACTTTGAGGCAGAGGTACGCCAGTGCGTACGTGTTGCTGACGCTGCTATAATCGTTGTTGACGGTAAGGCAGGCATCGAGGTTGGTACTGAGCTTGCTTGGAACCTTGCTACTAAGGCTGGCATTCCCAAGGCATTCTTCATCAACCGCTTTGACGATGGCGAAGCTCGTTTCTACAAGGTTTTCGGCGCGATCAGAGAGAAATACGGCGTTAACGTATGTCCCATTCAGATCCCGATCATCGACGGCGATACCGTTATCGGCTTTGCTAACCTCGTAGAGATGTGCGTTTACACCTTCGAGAAGGCTACCGGTGAGTACGTTCGCTCCTCGATTCCCGAGAAGTTCAACGATATGTTCAACGAGTATCATAATATGCTCCTTGAAGCTATCGCACAGACCAGCGACGACCTTATGGATAAGTTCTTCAACGAAGAGCCCATCTCCCGTGAGGAAGCGCTTGAGGCTATCCACCTTGGTATCATCTCCGGTGATATCGTTCCCGTATTCTGCGGCGCAGCTCTTAAGAACTGGGGTATCAAGACTCTTCTTGACACCATCGCAGAGTCCTTCCCGCGTCCTCTTGCCCGCAAGGTAGAGAAGCTCGTTGACGAAGAGGGTAACGTAACCGACACTCCCATCGAGATGGAAAGCGCAACCACCTCCGTATTCGTATTTAAGACTGTTGCAGACCCGTTCGTTGGTAAGATGTCCTTCTTCAAGGTTATGAACGGCGAAATTACCAAGGATATGGTCCTTCGTAACACCACCACCGGTCAGAACGAGAAGTTCAACAAGCTTATGATTATGCGTGGTAAGAAGCAGATCGACGTTGACGCACTTTCTTGCGGCGATATCGGCGTTACCGCAAAGCTTGCAAACACCAACACCAACGACACTCTCACCACCGGCGCCGCTAACATCAAGTATCAGCCCATCCAGTTCCCCAAGCCCTATATGACTATGGCTATCACGCCTAAGGCAAAGGGTGATGAGGATAAGATATCCACCGGTATCGCTCGTCTTCTCGAGGAAGATCCTACTATCAAGTACGAGAACAACTCTGAGACCAAGCAGCTTACCGTTTCCGGTCTTGGTGATATCCACCTCGACATCATCGTTTCCAAGCTCAAGACCCGCTTCGGCGCATCCGTAGAGCTCACCAAGCCTCGCCTTGCTTACAGAGAGACCATCAAGAAGAAGGTTGACGTTGAAGGTAAGCACAAGAAGCAGTCCGGCGGTTCCGGTCAGTACGGTCACGTTAAGATCACGTTCTCTCCCGGTGAGGAAGAGGGTCTTACCTTTACCGAGTCCGTATTCGGCGGCGCAGTTCCGAAGAACTTCTTCCCGGCAGTAGAGCAGGGACTTCGTGAATGCATGCAGAAGGGCGTGCTTGCAGGCTACCCCGTAGTTAACCTTGCAGCTAACCTTTACGACGGCTCTTACCACGACGTTGACTCTAACGAGATCTCCTTCAAGCTTGCTGCTGCTATCGCATACCGCGAGGGTCTTCCCAAGGCACAGCCCGTTCTCCTTGAGCCCGTTGGCGCACTCAAGGTATACGTTCCCGAGAACTACGTTGGTGACGTTATGGGTGACCTTAACAAGCGTCGCGGCCGCGTTATGGGTATCGAGCCCGCAGACGACGTGTCCGGCCTTCAGGTAGTAGTTGCAGAGGCTCCTTTCTCGGAGATGACAGACTACGTAATCTCCCTCCGTGCCGCTACTCAGGGTAGAGGTAGATTCGACTTCGAGTTTATCAGATACGACGAGGTTCCCCAGAGCCTTACCGATAAGATAATCGCAGAAGCACAGAAGAATAACGCATAAAGTTTTACGGCGCATTTCAGCATTGAGATGCGCCGTTTTTATCGTTTAAATTGCTTTATAAAAGAATTTGACAAAAAACTCAAAAAAACTATTGACATTTGAAAAATCATCTGCTATAATATAGTGGTCGCGTAAAGCGATAACATCTTGGAGAGATGGCCGAGTTGGTCTAAGGCGCACGACTGGAAATCGTGTATACCCTAACCGGTATCATGGGTTCGAATCCCATTCTCTCCGCCATATAGAGAAGCACCTCAGCAGAGGTGCTTTTTTGTTTTTTGGGGCATATGTAGGATTAAAAAAATTCATCAATATAGAGAACTCAAAAAACAGTGTAGACTTTTGAAGTTTTTTATGTTATAATTTGTAAAAACGATACTTTTTGAACTTACAAAGGAGGTGCTTATATGGACGAGCCTATACTTATTTTATTGATTTTCTTGGGAATAATTACTTTTATAGGATTTCTAGTATCGTATATATCGTCACCTTTTTCTTTCCCATACAAAGAAATCACTTTTAACGTAACCGGAACCAGGCAACCGCAAATCGAAGATTATATTGATCAATATTTAATTCAGCACAAATTAACTACCGTCAACTCGCAAATGCAACACCTAACTTTATGGAAACGGTCATGCGAGGAAAAAATTCAAAAAAGTTTGTTCAAAAAAAGGCGCGCAGAGCAATACCAAAACTCTTGCGACGAAAAAAATATGTTTGTATTTGTTTTTGTTAGACAACAAACACGATACAAGCAAGTCAACTATGTGCGCCACCCTTACAAAGTTTCAATAGTCGTCCAAAAATTCCCTTGTTCTTACGATTTTTTATTAAGCAGATATAACGCACTAGAGAACATCAATTTTGAAGCAACGCTTTCGGCATATCATTCCAAGAGTCAAAGAAGTTTAATGACGAGAGAGTTGAGGGACGAAATAGCCGAAAGAGATGATTACACATGTCAAGTTTGTGGAAAGGTTATGCTCGACGGGGTTGGATTACAAATAGACCATATAATTCCCGTCGCTAAAGGCGGAAAAAGCGTACCTTCAAACTTGCAGGTGCTCTGTTCGAAATGTAACGGCAGAAAATCCAGCAAAACGAGTAGCATTACAACTTATACAAATACTGCACCAGTAGCCAAAAGCGTTGAATCTTCATCACGCTCGCCGCAAATATCACAGACACAAAGTTCTTACATTCTTGAAGAACTTGAATACAATAGCACCTATTCATCAAAACTTATAGAAATAGAAAATCAGATTATACTTGCATACGAGAAAAATGACATAGAACAAGTGATGCTTTTAACAAGCAAAGCAGAAAGCATCACAAAGCGTACTATAAACAACTCTATTTCATTACATTTCTTTTACCAAAGAATAGCTAATGTAATTTATGCTAGAAGGGCGCAAAACGAAGATGCAATCAAACATTGTCTTTACTTTTGTGACAAAGATATAGACCTCGTAACGAGTATAAAATACGGAGCAGGGGGTTCCATTACCACAATTACAAGAAAAGCTATTATATTGGAAAAAGAAAAAGAATATTCAAAGGCAATAGAGCTTTGTAACTTAGCAATCGAAAACGGATACTTAGACAACAAAGAATCCTTTGCAGTCAGAAAATCCAGACTCGAAGCTAAATTATCCTCTTCCATCCAATAACATATATACTGGCAAAGAATGGCAAGAAACAAAAAAGGAAAAACACAAAATACAGTGTTTTTCCTTTTTTATTATCATTTTTTCTTATTTTATTAAAAATTTATTCAAAACTATTGCATTTTTATTAAAAAAAGTGTAGAATATGGGAGTTGAATAAACAAATGAGGTATCGTATGGACGTTAATTACAAAAATCCAAAGAAATACAAGACCGCAAAATACCCCATAAGACAACCCCTGTTTTTTACCTGGCTAATCTGGGTTTTATCCAAGATCATGCTTGCAAATAAGAAATACAAAGTAGAGAAGATCAATATGGAGGGCATCAAGCCCCCGTATATGCTGCTTAGCAACCATATGTCGTTCATCGACTTTGAGCTTACCGCGATGCTCACGCATCCGCATAAGGTAAACAATGTTGTAAACATCGACGGATATTATATGAGACCCTGGCTTATGACCTGGATCGGCTCTATCTGCACGAGAAAGTTTACCAACGATATGCACCTTATCAAGTCGATAAGAAAGGTGCTTCAGCGCGGCGACATACTTTGTATGTATCCCGAGGCGAGATACTCGCCCTGCGGAACTACGTCCTTTTTGCCTGACTCGCTTGGAATG
>JAZRAE010000099.1:0-13163 GCA_045634385.1 Eubacteriales bacterium
TTGCCTCACAAACAATGATCATTCCCGTGCAGTCATAAAAGGCGTATTGATCTACGTATGTGATAGATGCGGGAATTGCAACAGAGGAAATATTGCTTATATGAGCAAATGCGTATCTGTTAATGCTTACAACCGATTCGCCGTTTATGGATGCGGGGATAATGATTCTTTCCTCATCACCGACGTAACCCACGATTATAATCTTCGAATCAATATTTTTTGCCCATACGAATCCGTCATCCGTCACGCTGAACTCGCTGATTCCATAAGATACAACAGCACCTCCGTTGTTGTACTTATCACTCTTCCAAATGCTATTCCAGCCGGAAGGTGTAGTTCCTGTCTCGCAGTAGAAATGAGCGTAATTGGAGGGAGATATTCTTGCACCAACGGTCTCAATAGTATCGGGAATAAAGATATACTTTACGCTTGTTGCTCCGCAGAAGGCATATGTGCCTATTGCACCTACGGCAGTCTCGCCGATCTTCTCGGGAATAACAACAAACTTCTCGTTACCATAATAACCTATGATGGTAGTAACCCCGTTCTGATCCTTGACCCACGCGAGCTGATCATCGGTAGTTCCGTAGTCGAGTATGCCGTATACAACGGGCAAAGAACCGACATTCTGAGAATAGTTCCAGTTTGAATTCCAGCCTGATTTACTCGAGTTGGAAACACAATAGATGGTAATATACGAGTAACCGAATATATAGTTGCCAATAGTAGTTACGCTATCGGGAATAACTACACTTCCAAGATCGGGAATGTTGTAGAATGCATATGTGCCTATGCTCGTAAGTCCTTCATTAAAGATTATTCTCTTTATTCCCTTTACTCCGTAGAACGCATAATTACCTATGGAAGTAGTATCCGAAGGTATCACGAGCTCACCGTCTATCAAAGCTCCGTTGATCGTCAACTGTGCACCGATGTAAACGGGATTTGATGATGAGGAAGCGAAGGAAATGCCACACCACTGCTTCATAGTACCAAGGAAGATAACATCCTTGATTGCCGAGCAATTGGAAAAGGCGTTGTTAGAAATACTTGTTACACTCTCGGGTATTGTAACACTCTTAAGCGAAGTACAGTTTTGGAAGGCATAACTGCTAATACTTGTCACGCCTTGAGGAATAACAATGCTTTCAAGCGACGTACAGCCATAGAACGCACTACTGCCGATGCTTGTCACACTCTCGGGTATGGTTATACTCTCAAGCGATGTGCAACCGTAGAAGGCACTACTGTTAATAGTTGTAATCTGGGAAGGAAGATCTACCGTCTTAAGGGATAAACAGTTATAGAATGCACTTGTACCGATGCTTGTAACACTCTCGGGTATGCTAATGCTCTCCAGTGCCGTACAGTTATAGAAAGCATTATTACCTATTGTACCGAGTCCGTTGGCAATAACCACGCTCTTAAGCGAAGTACAATTGTTGAACGCATTGTTGCTTATACTCGTAACACTCGAAGGGATGATTACACTCTCGATATTCTTATTGTTTGTAAACAAATATTGACCAATAGACGTAATTCCCTCGGGAATAACAACGTCTATAAGCAGAGCACCGCCGATATAAAGCTCCGCACCGTAGTAACAAGGAGAAGCAGAAGTGCCGTTGAATACAATGTTCACATAGTTCGAAATCGTGCCCTGATAATCAACTCTCTTAAGCTTGCCGCAGTTATTGAAAGCATCGTTTTGAATAGTTGTAAGGCTGCTCGGTATAGTTATGCTCTCAAGATAAGTACAGCCGCTAAATGCGTAGCTGCCAATACTTGTTAATCCCTCGGGCAGAACAATTGTACCAAGAGAAGTGCAGTTCGAGAATGCGGCGTTACTAAGTGAGGTGAGCTTGCTGTTTTCACCGAAGCTTACCGTATGAAGTGCGGTACACTCCCCAAACGCATACGAATTAATTGCACTAACGTTTTCAGGAATAGTAACTCTTGTAAGCGACGTACACTTATAGAATGCGTAGTTATCAATAGTTGTAACACTGCTCGGAATCACTACTTCGGTAATGTTACCGTTACCTGCGAAGGCGCACTTACCGATGCGCGTTATACCTTCGGGAATTACTACCTTGGTAAGGAGGACTCCCTGAATGTACAGGTTTGCTCCGTAGTACGTGGGATTGGATGTTGTATCAGAAAAGCTGATGCCCAAATACTCCGTAAGCGTTCCCATATAATTAACGTTATCAAGCGCGGTACAATTATTGAATGCACTGCCTGATATTGAGGTTACGCTGCTCGGAATAACAATGCTCTCAAGCGATGTACAATAGTAGAACGCATTGTATCCAATGGATTTTACACCGTCGGGAATTACAATACTCTTAAGTGAGGAGCAATTGGAGAAAGTATTGCCGTTGATGTATTGAATATTGATTCCATCCTCAAAGTGGACAACCTCAAGATTTGTACAGTTGCTGAAAGCAGATTCTCCGAGTGTGGTGACGCTTTTTGGAATAACGATACTGCTAAGCGACTTGCAATTGTAGAACGCGGTGTAATTTATAACAGTAAGCGTTGAAGGAAGAGTTACATTCTCAAGAGCCGCACAGTCGCTGAATGCATAGCTGTTAATAGTAGTGACGCCCTCGGGAATTATAATACTCTTAAGCGAAGTACAACCGCTGAAGATCGAACTTGAAATAGACTTAATATTTACTGAAAGTGTAACACTCTCAAGAGATGTACATTGAGCAAAAGCATAATCACCGATCGATGTCACTCCGTCATGAATAACGATTCCCTTAAGTGCATTCATACCGTAGAACGCATAAGCGGGAATAACTGTAATATCTTCGGGTAAAACGAAGACATCAAGGCTTTCATCCTCGGTAAAGAGGCTATTTGCATAGCACATCGGGGTTGCGGTAGAATCTGCAAACTTGATTCTGATCCATTCCTCGAGTGTGCCACCGTAATAAACCGTATCAAGTGACGTGCAATTATTAAAGACGTAATATCCGAAGCTTGTCACACTGCTCGGTATAGAGATACTTGTCATCTTACTACAGCCATTGAATGCACTCTGAGATACTTTTGTAAGTCCGTCGGGAAGGACAAATTCGGTAATCTGATTACAACCGCAGAATGCGTATTCACCGATCACCTCAAGCTTGCCGCTACCAGCGAACTGAACCGACTTGAGCTGAGCACATCCGGCAAATGTGTAGTTAAGAGATGCGATGCTCTCGGGGATAACGATATCGGATATCGCCGTACCGCCTATATAAAGGGTTTCCTTTGAAGACGTGTAAAGGGGATTTGAATTATATGAGCTGAAGGTGATTCTGCACCATCCCTCAAGATCACCAAGGAACTTGACCTCTGTAATATTTGAACAAGCGTTGAAGGCATCAGTTCCAATAGACCTTATACTTGCGGGAAGCTCAACAGTCTTAATGGAAGAACATCTATAGAAGGCGTAGTTGCCTATACTCTCAACTCCGTCCGGAATAACAACGTTCTCAACAAGCTGGCCGTCGATATAAAGCTGTCCGGCAGGCTTATTATAATATGTATTG
Source organism: Eubacteriales bacterium (assembly GCA_045634385.1). Lineage (GTDB taxonomy): Bacteria > Bacillota > Clostridia > Oscillospirales > CAG-272 > UBA1740. The sequence continues at coordinate 3,546 of JAZRAE010000099.1, forward strand.
TTAAACGGATTGGAGTATGTGCTTGAGAATTTAACTGCGCACCACTGTGCAACGCTGCCAAGGTAATTAACCGTGGAAAGATTATTACAGTAGTAGAATGCATTATCGTATACGTTCACAAGAGTTTCGGGAAGCGTAACGCTTACAAGCTTACCGCAATATGAGAACGCACCGTTGCCTATCGTAACAAGCTTACTATCCTCACCCACTGTAACCGAAGTGATACCGCCGCAATCACTGAAGGCATTGCTGCCGATCTCGGTTACACTGTCGGGAATATGAACTGACGTGAGCTTGTCGCAGTTATAGAATGCGCTATTGCCTATCTTGGTTATTGCTCCGCCGCCCTCATACTCAATTTCCGCAAGAGCGGAACAATTAAAGAAGGCCTCATTTTTAATTTCGGTAATACTGTTAGGAATGATTATCTTGGTTATTTTACTGCAATAGTAGAATGCTCTGTATTCAATCTTCGTTACAGTACTTCCCTCATAAGTATTGGGAATTGTGATTACCGACGGAATATTCGATACGTTTGCAAGCTTCACAGAATAAGTACCGTCAGAAAGCTTGGTGAATACGAAATATTCATCGGGAGTAGGAATCTTGCTGCCGCAAAGACTGCAGAAGCCGTCATCATAAACGTGCTCAAGAACGTCGACGTAATCAGCTCTGTACTCACGTGCGCAAACGCAAACGTAATCGGTATATCCACGCTCGAAGCAGGTAGCCTCGGTCCGGTCAGCCGATACTGCGTTTTCTGCAGTACAGAAGTGTGCCCATACAACGTTTGCAATGTTATCTACCCAGATCGAACTCCAATTGTATAATCTGTTTTCGTTCTGAGTATAAATCGTTAAGCCCTCACAACCGTAGAAGGCATAGTCGCGAACGTAGGTAACGGAAGAAATCAGGGAGATCTTCGTAAGACTCTTACAGTTTTGGAACGCCGACTGACCAATAGACGTTACGCTATTTGGAAGCACGATATTCTTAAGCGACTCGCAGTTATAGAATGTGTAATCTCCTATACTGCTGATAACAGAACCGCTTTCAAATATGACGGTCTCAAGATACTTGTATCCGGCAAACGTATACGCAAGAGAGGTTATATCCTTAGGAATTATCACCTCGGTCACAAGTTCGCCGTTTATCATAAGTCTTGCACCATTGAAGAGCGGATTGGCATTTTTGTTGCCAAAGTTTATTCTCACAAAGTCTTCAATCTTGCCAAGATAAATTATTTCGCTCTCATCAGTCAGATTGAAAGCATTAGAACCAATGCTCTTAACCGTCTTGGGAATGGTTATCTTAGCAATCTTGTTGCAACCATAGAACGCGTGTTCGCCTATGGAGGTTATACCTGACGGTATCTCAACGCTCTCAAGTTCATAACAGCCATAGAAGGCGTAACTTCCGATCTGTGTGTTCTGATCGGGGTGAGCGAGCTTAACCGTCTTAAGTCCGCGGCATCCTGCGAATGCGTACGCAAGAGTGCTGACGGTCTCAGGGATAGTAACCTCTGTCACAACCTCATCCGAGACGTACATATACGCACCGTTGAACAGAGGATTTGCGGTCTGATTAGCAAAGCTGATTCTTGCCCAATCCTTTGCAAGTCCGAGATACTCAACTATCGACAAACGGTTGCAACCGGAGAACGCACCGTCACTAAAGACGGTCATACTCTTAGGAATGGTAACAGCAGAGAGGAACTGGCAGTTTGCGAATGCATACTTACCTATACTCTTAAGTCTGCTATTCTCGCCAACATCAACCGTTTTAAGTCCATGATATCCGTAGAATGCATAATCGGAAATTGCGGTAACGGTATCGGGAATTGTCAAGTATTCGACAAGTTCGCCGTCAATGTAAAGCTTGGTTGTCGAATTTGGTATAAATTGCCCTGTAAACGTATTATCACACCATGATTCAATAGTACCAAGATAACTAATACTATCAAGCATTATACAGCCTGCAAAAACATTACTCTCAAGGTATGAAAGGCTTGAGGGGAGAATTATCGAGGCAATCTGTACGTCGCTCGCAAAAGCATATTCATTAATACAACTAAGCGTGCTATCATCAGCAAAGCTGACTGTATGGAGCGCTGAGCAGCCTGCAAATGCGTAAGCACCGATGGTCTTAACACCGGATGAAATTTCAACACTCTCAATATTTTGACAATTGTAGAATGCAAGGGGAGAAATCGAATTTATTCCGTCGGGAATAACCACGTCCTTGATAACTTCATTGCCGATATAAAGAGTTGCCTTGTTGTAAAGAGGAGTAGCATAATAATTGCCGCTGCTGTAAGCAAAGCTTATATTGCACCATCCCGAAATGTCGCCGAGATAGTAAACTTCCTTGATCTTGGAACAACCGCTGAATGCGTTCAATCCAACCGACTCAAGAGTTGCGGGAAGCGTGATCTTTGTAAATGCACAACGGTAGAACGCGTAATCTCCGATATGTTCAAGCACACTTTCCTCTGCGAAAGATACTATGCTAAGCGATGTGCAGTTATAGAACGCATTATTCTCAATGCGTGTAATACTGCTCGGGATAGAAATTGCAGTAACGTTGGTGCAGCCTGAGAATGCTCCGTTAGCGATAACCGTAACTGCTATACCGTTATAGCTATCGGGAATGCCTATTTTGTTAGGCATATTTGAGGTGTTTGCCGCCGCAATGGAATAGGTGCCGTCGGAAAGAAGCTTAAATGCAAAGTACTCGTCGGGTGTTACGTTGAGATTTGTATCACCGCAAGAGCAGACACCGTCCACGTAAACGTGATCTATCATATCCTTGTAATCGGAAATGTAGGAGTCACCGCAGCTGCAAGTGTATGTGGTATAGCCTCTTGCCGTACAGGTAGGAGGTGTAACAACATAGGTATAGGAATGATTCTTAAGACTGATCTTCTCCGTCTGGTAGCTTCCGCAAGCGGAATAACGTGAACAGTCACGGCGTCTCTGACCGTAGGAGGTACAGGTGGAATCATATACAACGTACCACTCGCCGTAATCGTGGCCGAGACTGCCTACGTAGTCTCTGTTTTCTCTTCTATAACATCTGTCACACTCATAGACGGTATATCCGCGAGCGGTACAAGTAGGATCGATTTTTTCAATCTCCTCATCATCGTGTCCGAGAGGATCTACGTAATCCTTGTGCTTCTCGTATGTACAGCCCGTGTTATAACAACGTTCAATGGTATAACCGTATTCAGTACAAGTGGAGTTAACCGTGCCGAAGTCATACTTGTCGTGCCCTGTCGCACCTACAAAATCATCGTTATAGTTAGTCTCACATACAGAGCAGTAACAGATAGTATATCCGCCCTCGGTACAGGTGGGAGAAACGACTCTTACCACCTCTCGCTCGTGTCCTGTAGCATAATCATAGCTTTCCTCATCTATTTCTATGCGACCGCAGACGGTACATTTTACGTAGGAATATCCGTCCTCGGTACAGGTCTTCACAATAACTTTGACCTCGCTGTCAGTATGAGGCTTTTTAGGAATGGAAGTTACCTCGTCCTTAGCCGTACATCTTGAACAATGCTTGGACATTGAGCCCTCGCGAGTACAGGTGGATTCTCTATCGATGATGAACGATTCGCTAAAATCGTGTCCCAAAGCCTCGTCAACATCCTTGTCGAAGATGTACTTACACATAGTACACTGATAGCCGGTATATCCGTCGGTCGTACAGGTCACGGACACGGATACGTATTTATTTTCGTGAGGAATAGTGGGTACATCCTCATATTTCTCAAAGCCGCACTCCTGACAGGTAAATGTCTTTATTCCCGTCTTAACGCAAGTGCTTTCCCTTGTGATTACACCATCATCAAACTGATGATTATGTCCACTTATGTATACAATATAGGTGGGTAAGTGGAAGCAAGAGCTACCCTCTACGTGTTTATCATCGTGTTTATCCTTACCTGTAAAGGTGATATAAAGGATATCTGTAAACTCGTGAGGAGCAGAATTCTTTATGTAAAGCGTGCCGTTTGAAATGTATACGTTCTCGCCGTACTCAAACTCAAACTTTACAGTATATCTGTCAGACCAGGACGGATACAGCGCAAGGTCCTCGGTCTTCTTGTTGATGCTTGTCGCATCAAGGTCTGCAAGGTCAAAGTACTCTACCTTTATCGTGGTGTCATAAAGCGGCTTATTCTCATCAAGAGTCCAATTGGTATCTATCTTGGGATAGCTGAAGTACAGCTTATCAAAGCCGGTAATATAGAAGGGATATTTATGCTCCTTGCTATAAAGCTTTATGGTAATGATGCCGCCCTTGATACTTATCGAGTATTCAAGATAAGCACCCGCTTCAAATCTGTAGGCGAGTATCTGATCTTCAACTGTAATCTCGCCCTCGCTATCGGTAACCCAGGTTATATTGAATACACCGGAGCCTACTGCGTAAACTCCAAACTCAATACTACCCGAAACACCCGCGATCTTAACTACATCGATGCTTCCTACAACCTTAATTCCTGCCTTGAGTTCGATCTTACCGACAATCATAAGCTGTTCCCTCTTGGACTCGGGAATTTCGTAATCGGTGTAGGTCTCAACCTTGATAGGTTTGAAAATGTTAGCGAAAGTGTATATCTCTACTCTTAAAGTGTTCTCATAGTTGTTTCTCTCACACTTATACTGCAGAGTTGCCTGAATATCTATGCTGAAGGTGAAGTAGATATCTATGTTGACATTAACTATTTTATAGAGTGTTACACCGTAATGTCCGAGAGGAATGCCCGCTTCCTTGCTTGTGCTCGACTTCTTCTGAAGCTCCTTCATGATAGAGTCAATCAGCTTGGAGCTTCCCGAATCCTCCTTCCAATTGCGAAGATTGGACATTATGCCGTTCCAATCTGCGAACTGAAGGTCACGAAGCACCTTTTCCTGGAAGTTCTTTTCGTCAAGAGTGGAAAGCTTGCACATACTGCAGAAGGTGTATCCGCGATTTATAAGACTTTCGCACTCATCCTTAGATACCTTGATGAAGTTGGAGCCTGTTCCGACGTAAATACAGTTTGCTCTGTGGATCTTAAGCGAATCCCCGGACTTGTTGGCAACATATTCCTTGTTGAGCATATTCTCGTCGGTAGGCTTACATACTGTACATATCTTTTTGCCTTCAAGACTGCTCTTCATCGTCTCGGCATTCATATACTGAACGTTATCGGGATCTGCAATCTTGGTAACGTACATACATGTTGCTCTGTGGATCTTGTTTGTAGTCCTTATGTATGCAAATTCCTTCTCGTCCTGGCTGAGCTCATACTCAAAGTCAAAGGCTATGGTAAACTCGATATTGTCAGTACCAACCTGTGTGATATCGATGAAGGCTGTTGCCAAGGATTTGTCAAAGAATTTGACGTCGGGATCAATGTATATCTTGGACTCGTTTTTGATAGTAAGACTTATCTTTATCTTTCCAAGCTCTTCCTTATCCTTTGTCTTAACGGGGATCTCAAAGCTTGCCTCTACGGTCACCTCAAAGGAGTTATCGCCCGTCTTTTTAATATCGGTCTTGAATTTCAGATCATTTGCACCGACGTTACCCTTGATAAGACCAAGCTCCTTAAGATAATCCTCAGCGCTCTTATCTACAATGCTAAGGAATGCCAAGAATTCGGGGTTAGAAAGCAGGTTATCGCAAAGAGAGTCGTGGATATCGGATTTAAGAGCATCCCACTGTCCTTCAAGCTGATCCATTTCAACACCAACCGATCCCATTTCCTCAAAGGAATCGAAGACGTCGAAGAGTGTCGCACCGACGAAGTTAACAATATATCCACCATCCGGATGCGCTGCTATATCATAAACCTTAACGTAAATGCCGAAGGAACTTCCAAGGCATCCTATATCCCACGTAGTGTTTAAAGCAAAGATGTCTACGCTGATGGGAGATCCGCCAGGTATCCAGATCTTAAATGCGTCCTCGGAGGATTCCAATACCACAAGATTGCTAACGTAAGGATCTATAGCATTGATATTATCCTTGTACTTGGTTGTTCCGCTGCCTGTGCCGCCCGAACTGCCCGAACCGTCACCCGAGCCACCGCCTACAGGCTTCTGATTCATAATAACGGTGAGCACGTTGCAGTAATAGCTCTTGAATGTTGTGCCGCCTGATACTCTTATACGGTAGGTAACACCGTACTCATAGGGAGTTGTGGGCGTAATTCTGTATTCATTGCCGCTAATGTGTGTAACGGTATATCCAACAAATATTTCTGTACTGTCTTCGCCGTAAATCTTTTCAAGTCTTGTGTCTGTTATGGTAAGAGATGCAAGAATATCGCTTGTACTGTTGCCTATAACTACAAGGCTGAAGCTGTCGGGATTAGCACGAATGGTATCGCGAATTTCATCTGTACCTACTCCATTAGGAATAGAACGCTCATGTCCGCAGTATTCACATTTCTGTTCAATAAGATCGATCGTATCGGGATCATCGGCAGTTATGTATTTGTGCTGCTTCTGTGCTATGGGGCTTTCTTCTTTAGCACCGCACTCGCACTCTCTGATTGTCACGCCGTTTGAATCACAAGTTTCAGGTATTTTAACACGCCACTCGCCGTATATATGACCGGGTGCAGGAGAAATACGTGTTTTGGAAATGACCTTACAATAGGTACACCTAATGCAGTCAATTCCGTCCGAGGTACACTTTGTCTGAGTAAGAACCTCCCATTCGCCCCAAACGTGATCGACTTTGGGAATAGGATCGATTTTTTCAAAACCACATCTTGAGCACTCGGACTTTTTCTTACCCTCCTTCTCACAGGTGGGATCCTCTATTACTTCGTGGGTGCTCATATCGTGGCCGGGCGCGGGATCTACTTTGTGTGTTCTGCTAAGCTCTTCCTTGCAGGTCTGGACGGTACAGTAAATTACTTCGTAATATTCGCCGTCGTCTATACAAGTTGGGGCTTTCTTGTCTTCGATCTGAACCGGACCGGGTGTATGTCCGGGCGCGGTCAAAATTTTATTATTACGGGAAAGCTCCGCACCGCATCCCATAACGGTACAGTAAACTACGATGTCATACTTACCGTCCACGGTACAGGTGGGCTCTGTTCTGTTTTCTTCAACCGCCTCACCGGGTGTATGGCCGGGCGAGAGGATAGGTCTGGTTTCAAAGTGCGTGCAAGCTACGCCATCTACAACACGCACACAGCATTTGATTTCTTCTCCATTACTTTCACAAGTAACGGGGATATTTACCGTCCAGTCACCGAAGAGGTGATCAAGAGGAGAAAGCTCCACATACGTGGTGTAATCACAGCCCTCATTTATACATTCCTCATACGCCTCACAACCGGAATTTACACAGTCGGGAGAGATTGCCTCTCTTTGCACTATATTGTGTCGCTTTGCGGGAATGATAACCTTGGTATCATAGTCACATCTGTTACAAGTTACGTATGCATACCAACCGTCCTCTGTACAGGTATTAGACTTGGCATCGTGAGGAACCTCATCGTGACCGAGTTTTCCAATCTCTTCTTCACCGATCAAAGCCTTGCACGCCTTACATATTTTGTACTGATGTCCAGCCTCGGTACAAGTGGGTGCAAGATCGACTATCCAATCGCTCTCAATGTGCTCATCACAAGTTCCGAGCCAAGCAACCATTTCACTAAGATCAGTAAATACCTGTGTTTTTGCACCTGTTTTTTCTACTCCGTTGATATACTGAATAAGCTTGCCATACTGATCCTCAAAGTTGACGGTAATGGTTACGTAGTCGCTGTAACACCATATACCGTTCGCTCTCTCGCTAAGCGCAAACGTGTATATCCAATCCGAATTAAGACCAGAGTATTTCACCTGATCGCTGTATGCAAGGTAAGGTATGTAGTTCGCATATGTGAGGTCAGCACCTACACAAGCGATAGTTCTCTTCCATACTGTACCCTCTTGTACAAGAAGGATAGCAACCTTGGTGATGGTTGCACCCTCGTTATAGTCAAGAAATGCACCATATTGATTTATACTGTCCGGACCATAGTTGGATATTACACTGTCAACGTCGAAGTGCATACCGAACATCTCGTCGTCTTCATCCGAGACGAGGATATCCATATAAGTCTTCTCACAGAGTGTACAAACTCCGTCAATAAACTCGTGTCCGAGTGCAAATATAGTCGACTGAATAGTCTCAAAACATCTGCCGCAAATAGACTCCTTGAGTCCATTCTCATCACAAGTAGGCTGGCTGAGCACTATGCTTCCGTTGAATGAGTGAGAGGGTGCTACTACGCTCTCTCTGGTCTCACCGCATCCGGTACACTCCTGGTAGCTTCTGCCCTCGGTCGTACAATCTGAGGGAATATAGTCTACGGTCTCAAAGCTATGTCCTGCCTGAATAACATCATTTCTAACAGCTCCGCAGCTTGAGCAAACGTAGCGTTTTAAACCGTTGGTAGTACAAGTCTTCTCTGTAATAACCTCGCCCGCGCCCCATGCGTGCACGCCGTTGGAGGTAACGTTACTTCTCTTAGTGTATCCGCAAATTCCGCATACATGTTCTGTGTATCCTATACTGTTACATGTAGGATTAATAACGGTAATTGTAAACTCGTGATTACAATATTCAACATTATTGCCACAAACGGTACAAGAACCGTCCGGACCGTATATGTGTCCTGTAAAGGGGATAGCCTGGCGTTTCTCCGACTCACAGCCTTCTCGCTGACATGCGTAGAGATTATATCCATCCTGATTACAGGTAGGTTTTCTATACTCTACGTGAGCGTAGCTGTGACCGAGAGCTGCGGTATATTTCTTGGTGAGCTCACCACATACTGCACATGTAGCCTCGCTAACGCTGCCCATCTCGCAGGTAGCCTCACTTGAGGATATCCATTCGTCATAGGTATGAGGTAACTTTGCTACGTCTCTTACCTCATAATAAGTACATCTGTCGCAATCACGGCGCTTTGAGCCGTAGTCCTTACAAGTAGGATCAAGTGTCTGAACCCAGCCACCCATATTATGTCCGAGAGCTTCTCTCTCGACGTAAGTAGTGTAGTCGCATCCGGCTCTATTACAAGTTTCGTACGCATACCAACCAATCTCGGTACAAGTTGGATCTTTTGCAGGATGCTCTACTTTGTCGTGGCCTTTTGCTTCTACTTTTCTCGTTTCAAAGTGTTCGCAGTCAACACAATCTCTGCGATCCTCTCCCTCGGTTTCACATCCGGGAGCTACAGACTCTGTCCAATTACCGAAGGTATGGCCCTTTGCTTCCACTTTTCTCGTTTCAAAGTGTTCGCAGTCAACACAATCTCTGCGATCTTCTCCCTCGGTTTCACATCCGGGAGCTACAGACTCTGTCCAATCACCGAAGGTATGGCCCTTTGCCTCTACTTTTCTTGTTTCGAAGTGTTCGCAGTCAACGCAATCTCTGCGATCTTCTCCCTCGGTTTCACATCCGGGAGCTACAGACTCTGTCCAATTACCGAAGGTATGACCCTTTGCGGGGATTTCTTCATATGTCGTATAGTCGCATCCGGCTCTGTTACAAGTTTCGTATGCATACCAACCAATCTCGGTACAAGTTGGATCTTTTGCAGGATGCTCT
>JAZRAE010000100.1:0-3122 GCA_045634385.1 Eubacteriales bacterium
GAGAAAGCCAACTTAGGTCTGTATATGCAGGCTTAAGTTGGCTTTTCTTACAATAATCCTATTTCCATCAACCAATTTGTAATATTACTTGTATCACTATTTTGAGGATAAATTGTATTCCGATCTATTCCTTTAGATAGAACGTATTGTTTTTCTATCTCTTCAGAAAGCGATTTATGAATATCAATACACATAATTTGAGGTGGATAACAACTTAATTCTTCTTTTACTAATTTTTCCAATGGAACTTCTCTTGTATTATTTAATATAAATAGACCTATTTGACTTTCTAAATTAGGATTAGTAATATTATACGAACATTTAAAATCAAAAAAGGGAATATCTATATCAACTTTTCCTTCTTTACTTCCCAAAATTAATATTCGAGAAATAGGTTCTAACTGAGAATATCTAAGTTCTTTAAAATCGCTTAATACATCTCCTGCATCAATCTGTTCTCTTGAATATGTGCTTTCCTCTAACATATTTTGAATCCTTTGTGCACCATTAAGCATTACTTGTTGCAAACTACAAAAGTCAGGAATCCTTTTATCAACAATATAGATAGAAAAGTAATCATTTATATCTTCTGTTGCTGAATATTTTAATCCGTCCAAAGCAAAAAACATTGCGGTATTTATATCATGCGTAAAATCTAACAAAGGTGAAGGACTGCCAAAATGTTGTAATAACCCCAGTATCAAAATATCATTTATAGGAACATTTAGACTCTTAAAATATGAGATTATATCAGAGGACTTTCTGACTTTTTCTATTCTTGAATAAATCTCATCCTTAAAAGACTTTTCGTCAACACAAGTTATTTTACGTTGTGCTGATGAATAAAGCATATATTTAGCTTCATTTGCACCTCTGAATATATAATTCCCATCTAAGTATTGATTAACTATAGAAGATAAATCTGCTATGTCATTTACTACTTTATGAACAAAAAATTCATCTTTCTCTTTTAAGGCTAAATACTCTTTCATATATCTTAGTTTAAATATCTGCAAAGGTACTCCGTTTTTTACGAATGAAAGACAGAATCGGCTACAAAAAGTATACGAAGCGTGAAAATCCCGCTTCACTTGCAAAGTCCCTTCAATAAGTTAACTCGGAGGGACAATACCTCCACGTTCGAGCCGAGGGTTTTCGGGCAAAAAATTCTCTGCGATAATTTTTCACCCGAAAATACGCTCCGGTATCGCCGTCCGAGTTGAGACAGAGGTTGGGACTTAGCAAGCGAAGCGACCTACGACGCATAGTACAACAGGTCAAAAATCCATTGCGGTAAGATATGCCGCATCTCTATTCTCAACCTGACTGCCATATCTATATTTCATTATAAGGTCTATCAACCACCGCCATCTTTTTAGTGCCCGATTTTTAAGTGGGGACAAAAGCAGCTCAGCTCTCAACTCTGCATATTACAAAAGTTATTTCATTTCGGTCATACCACCGCTTTTTCTCGCACCTTTTTTTGCCTTCGTTTTCGCTTTTTCCAACCCCGTTTCGGTGTGGAGCGTTTTCCCTCTTTTCACCCTTTTTGTGGCTTCGCTTTCGTGCCTGCTATGACAAGTGATGACACCTTATGACTTGTATAGCCTAACGACTTAAATGTCAATGTTTTATCAAATTTTGCTATATATATTTGCGGTGACAACATTAGTTATTAACGCTAAAAACTCACAGTTATGGCAAAGAAAAATGTAAGGGATGACCCCTCAAAAACACAAGTCACCGAGAACCCGCAGATGAGCGACATCGTGCTGGTCTTAGACAAGATGGAACTGCTCATTCAGGCGGTTTCCGAAATCAACAAGAACGGCAAGTATTCCACCGTGCCGGCAGACAAGGAACATCAGAACTCCTTTCTCAAGATTGACCGCTATGCGACCTTCTTCGAGAACTTCCTCAAGAACTTCTGGAGTCAGCTGAAAGACCCTACACACTTCGGTCTTTTCACGATGAAGGAGGAGGAGTTCGACAAACCCGAAGTCAAGCAGGCCATCGAAGACCTTGCCGAAGGTAAGAAAACAAAAGCAGTGGAAGAGTTTCTCAAAAAATATGAGATAACCCCCAAAAATCAAACAGAACAAAGTATTAACAATCAAAATTCAGAAGAAATGGCAAAGAAAAACCAAACCCAGCAGCCCGTCGTTGAAGCTAACGACCAGCAGCAGAACAATCAGTATCGTTACAACGAGTCTATGATCAACTGGGACCAGTTGAAGAACTTCGGACTCTCGCGTGAGTATCTTCAGGAGCGAGGACTCCTTGACTCGATGCTCAAAGGCTACAAGACCAATCAGCTTGTACCTATCAACCTTAACTTCGGCTCTGCCGTACTGCGTACCGATGCACGCCTGTCGTTGCAGCAGTCCAATACAGGTGAAGTGGTACTCGCTATCCACGGTATCCGCAAGCAGCCCGAATTGGAGCGTCCTTACTTCGGACACATCTTCTCGGAAGAGGACAAGAAGAACCTCCTCGAAACAGGCAATATGGGCCGAGTGGTGGAACTCAAAGGTCGCAACGGGGAATATATCCCATCGTTCATCAGCCTTGACAAGATGACCAACGAGGTGGTGGCCATGCGTGCCGAGAATGTCTATATCCCTAACGAGATTAAGGGCGTGCAGCTCACCGACCAGGAGAAGAACGACCTGCGTGAGGGCAAGAAGGTCTATATCGAGGGTATGACCGCCAAGTCGGGCAACGAGTTCAACGCCCACATTCAGGTGAGTGCCGAGCGTAGAGGTATCGACTTCATCTTCGAGAACGACCGCATCTTCAACCGCACCGCCCTCGGTGGTGTGGAGCTTACCAAGCAGCAGCTTGAAGACCTCAATGCAGGCAAAGCAATCTTTGTGGAAGATATGCAGCGTAAGGATGGAGAACTCTTCTCATCGTATGTCAAACTCGATGAAGCGACAGGACGACCTAACTATACACGCTACAATCCCGACTCGCCCGACGGTGCAAGAGAAATCTATATCCCGAAGGAGATAGGCGGAGTGAAACTTACCGCCGAGGAGCAGAAAGACCTTCGTGAAGGTCGAGCAATCTTCCTCAATGATATGGTGAACAACCGTGGCGAGGAGTTCTCTTCGTTCATC